>NZ_JALAZE010000011.1 GCF_022809095.1 Bacillus kexueae | reverse complement strand
CAAGCTCCTGTGAGGAAACTCTGGAGAAGGTTCAACGACTAGGGTAAACCACCTAAAGCGAGAGCCATGGTGATGAAACCCGTAGGTGAAGCGATGGTGAGAGACATTGTGAATCCGAAGTGCCCGGCCCCTAACAGTTGAAGCTGAGGGTGAAGAGATAGTCTAGTCATTTGTGAAAGCAAATGTTCGCACGATGGCGAAAGAAATGATGGAGTTCACAAAGAACAACATCCTCTCTCAAGCAGCACAATCAATGCTTGCGCAAGCAAATCAGCAACCACAAGGAGTACTTCAGTTACTTCGTTAATTTATAAAGGTAGAGGTCTTAGCATCGCTAAGACCTCTATTTTCTATACTCTAAAATGGTAAGGAATTAACAAATCATTTAATAAAGTAATAGAGGGAAACCGTTTGACTTCTTGAAAGTCCTAATTTTTCTTGAATGGCAAAAAGAGTGGCTAATTCCTCATGAGAGAATTGCACTTGATATGCTTGTTTACTCCTTTTTGTGTTTATTTGAGGAAAAGTGTACTAAAAGTATTGGATGATGTAGTCTCGATTCTCTAACATTGGAAGAAAAGACTGCTTTAATTTAGATATGATTTCCTTTATATCCTGACTTGGTGATGCGAGTTTTATGTGAGAGGGTAGGTAAATGGTTGTCCTCAAATGCGTTTTCTCAATAGGTTTATCCATTTTTGGGAACACACATTTTCTTTCCATGCTTCTATGTATATACGGTTTAATAAGATGGAGAAAGTAATAGATTTGAGGTTTATCATATATTATTAATCGATTCTGACCATCCTTTTTAAATTCTAGACAAAATTTATTTTTTAGTAGTTCTTTTAAACTCAAGATTTCTTCTTCCGTAAAAGATTCTGTTGAGAGGATTACTTTTTTTAACTGTTGATTTGTTATTTTTAAATGCCCATCGTCTTGATACCACCAAGCTAAACACAATGGAGTGAAATATTTTTCAAGTTCATTTATAGGTACTACCTTTTTCTTATTTAAATACCACTGATTTTTCAAGCGAATAAAAAATGGATGTGTTTTAGACTGGACATAGAGCTGTTCTTTATAGCCTTTGTTTACTCTAGGGTCATTTAATTTACGGTATTTTGGAGCGTTCATTGGAAGGTGGTTATTTAACTGTTCATAGCAATGTACACACCACTCCTTGTCTTTTAAGCTGTGGGCAAAACGGAATCTTGGTGAACGGCTTTCATCAATAGTTAAATTACCATCACCAAGGAGCTTTCCGAATACCATTTCCATCATAAAAGAATCTAAAGGGTGATCCATGTCAATCACGTCCTTCCTTTTTCTGAAGTAGAAGCTAAATCTGATTTTCTCCAAGTGTTTCCACTTAATTCCTTAAACATCTGTAATCCCACCCGATAATAAAAGTGAACCGACTAAAGAGGGGAGTGGATTGTATGGACATCGCAGCACTTTCAATGATGCTTAGCCAGACTAATGTAAACCAACAAGCGAGTCTTTCAGTCATGAAAATGGCCATGAATACGGCTGAACAAAATGGACAGGCCATGCAGGAGTTAATGCAAACAACGCAAACACCTGTGTCATTAGAGCCACATTTAGGAAACTCTGTTGATCTAAAGGGATAATGAGAAGGGAAGCGCTCGTGCTTCCCTTTTACTTTAAGAGAGTTAGTCATACAAGATGAAACGTTGAGGAATTACAAGTTGATCTAGGGTTAGTAGAGTGAAATTTATAGTGGGGGTTAAGAACGTTGTCTTCAATTAACTATTCATCAATTTCTTTCGGAAGGTCCGAATGGACACGTCATGTTCCCCAATGATTTCATAAACGGATTTAAAGCTTTCAGATAGATTTTTCACTTCTTCGTTTGTTTCGATGACAGCTTGTTTTAAGGATTTATGCTCATATTCAACATGAGTTAAACGTTCTTCAATCCGATTTAGTCGTGTGTTCATGCCTTTCAGTTCACTTTCTATTGATATCATTCTCTCTAAAATTAAATCAATCTTCTGTTCCATTCTTTTCACTCCTCATTTGTTTTTTCATCACCATTGTATCCGATAGTAAAAGAGGTGGACAAGTACACCGACGGAATAAGTTGTGTTAAATTATGGTTATCAATATTTAACTAAGTTTAAAACGTGAACATTTCCTCGATCCTCTAAAAAAATCCTTTATTAGACCGATATAAGAAATAGAATGAAGCGAATTAGGGGGATGGGTGGATATGTCGGTAGATGGGATTTCACCGAATTCATCTGTAAAGCTTGAAGAGCTTTCCACGTTTAAGCCATCAAAGCGTGAAGATGGCAAAAACGTCGAAAGTCGTGATATAACGAAAGTGGAAGTAGAAAAAGCGGTTGAAAAGGTAAATGAATTTATGAAGCCGATGGAGACGTCGATTCAGTTCGTGCTTCATGAACAGTTAAATGAATATTACGTAAAAGTGATAAACAAAGAGACTGAGGAAGTCATTAAAGAAATTCCATCAAAGAAAATGCTCGATATGTATGCAGCAATGGCTGAATTAATGGGCCTAATAATAAATGAGAGAATTTAAGGTGGTGATCATCTATGGCAATTCGAATTGGTGGTTTAGCGAGTGGAATGGATATTGATACGTTAGTGAGCGATTTAATGAAAGCTGAGCGAATGCCACTCGATAAAATGTATCAAAAGAAGCAGACGCTAGAATGGCAGCGTGACGACTATCGTGAGATGAATAAGCTTTTAAAAGAACTCGATACCCAAATTTTCGATGGGGTGTTTAGACAATCTTCCTTTACTAAAAAGGCGATTACGAGTTCTGATGAAACAAAAGTGACAGCAAAGTCTGTAAGTGCGACAGCGAACACCTCAGCAACCGTTGAAGTATCGCAGCTAGCTTCAGCCGCATCTTGGAGCTCAAATAACTTAGCAGGATTCACATCAGCAGCGAGAACATTAACCTTCGAAGTGCAAGACCCTGGGGCAACCTCTTCGCGTACGGTAACCATTGAGTTGGATGCTGATGATACGATTGATGACCTTGTTACGAAGATTAATAGTTCATCTCTCGGAATGACAGCAATGAAAGAAAGCATTTATGATGCTGGTAGTGGCACATATAAGGATACATTTGTTTTGACGAGCAATAAAACTGGAAGCGGCGGATACATTAAAGCTGGAGATGCAGCGACAAAAACGTTTATGCAAAACGATCTTGGCTTCACAGCATGGAATGGTAGCGATCCAGATATATTAGACCCATCAACAGCTGGTCAAAATGCCGTTGTGAAAATTAATGGGTATCAAATGGAAAAAACGTCCAACACCTTCACGGTAAATGGGATGAGTTACACGGTTAAAAATACGACAACATCCCCTGTTACAGTTTCGTCTACTACGGATGTAGATTCCATTTTGGACACCGTTGTCCAATTTGTAAACAAATATAATGAAGTTATTGAAAAAATCAATGGTGAACTAACGGAAGAACGATATCGTGACTATGCACCGTTAACGGACGAACAGAAAGAAGCGATGACAGAAACGCAGGTTGAATTATGGGAAGAAAAAGCTCGAAGTGGTTTACTGCGAAACGATAGCATTTTATCTGGTGGCTTAAACCAAATGCGTCTTGACTTTTATTCAACCGTCAATAATAGCGATGTGATTAGCGGGTTTCAACAGCTAGCTGATATCGGGATTACGACCTCATCAAACTATTTGGACCGCGGTAAACTAATCATTGATGAAACAAAGCTACGTGAGAAAATCGAAGAGAACCCAGATGCCATTTATAAATTATTTATGGCAAATGGATCGACATTTGAGGAAAAGGGAATTGCGCGAAGACTTCGAGATACCATCAAAAATACAATTGGGAAAGTGGAAGAGAAAGCTGGAAACACACTTTCAACGAATCAACAGTTCACAATTGGTCGAAATTTAACCGATTTAGAAAAGCAAATTGATCGATTTGAAGACCGACTCATTCAAATCGAAGATCGTTACTGGAGTCAATTCACTGCGATGGAAACAGCGATTCAGAGAATGAATGAGCAGTCTATGTATTTGATGCAGCAATTTGGTGGATTCTAGGCACCATTCCTACTGCTTAATTTGTATCCCCATTTTTTCCAAAAGAGCGTTATAATGGGGATACAAGAACAAGGGATTATAAGGAGTGTCTTTTATGGCAATGAACAATCCGTATGAAGCTTATCAACAAAATAGTGTCACGACCGCTTCGCCAGGAGAATTGACGTTAATGCTGTATAATGGGTGTTTAAAATTTATTAAACTGGCGAAAAAAGCGATTTCTGAGCAAAATCTTGAAGAAAAAAATATTAATCTACAAAAAGCACAAAATATTATTCGCGAGCTCATGGTGACGTTAAATACGGATATCGAAATCTCACAACAATTGATGGTGATGTATGAGTACATGAACCGTCGATTAATTGAAGCGAATATTAAAAATGATGTAGGCATTCTGGAAGAAGTAGAAGGCTATGTTTCTGAGTTCCGAGACACTTGGAAGGAAGTCATTCGATTAAGTAAAGTGAACGCGCAAGAGCAAGGTGGCCAAGCATAATGGACCGGATCAATCGAGTCATCCAACTAACGGAACAATTACTTCAGCTAACAGCTGAAACGAATGAGAAAAATCGAGACGAACAAATTGAAAAGCTGCAGTCTCTCCTAGCACAGCGAGAAGAAGCACTAAAAGATATCGTCCCACCTTTTTCATCTGAAGAAATGGAAAAGGGGAGACAGCTTTTTCCATTAGATGAACAATTAAAAAAGCAGCTTGAAGCAATGAAGTTTGAAATTAAGAACAAAATTCTTCAAGTGAAAAAGACGAAGCAGTCGGCGAGAAAATACGTAAACCCATATCAACAACAAACGATTGATGGGATGTTTTATGATAAACGAAAATAGGTGACATGTGTGCAGAAGATTTCATCCGAACAATTTGAGCTTTTTATGCGATTTTATTATTTGCTCGATTCCATTGATGAAGGCATACAATATGTCATTCAAAGCTTTGAAAATATTGAGTATACGGAACGGGATCGCGTTTTAACGGATATTATGTTGGCTTTTTACGAAATGGATTCATCGCGTCATTTAATGGTCACTCACATGGAAGAGAATCAGCTTTTAGATCGGTTAGATGAATTAATTCATTTACTCGAGGAAGTAGACTTTATAAAGCAACAGCCGGTCGTCTTTGAAAATCTCGTTCGTTATGAATTATATCCAACCTTTACTGTTTGGAAGCAAGAGGTACAAAAACAGCTACAGACATTTATAACGCATTAAAAAGCATTCAGATTGAATTTCTGGATGCTTTTTCTTTTTCACTTACATGCAGAAAAGATTTCTGCTACAGGTTGCTTGCTTTCCCAGTGTGAATTGAGCCGTTATGGAGGCTCACTAGTCCTAACAGCGTCTCGCACCTATCAGACCTATTCCAAACAGGCTCTACAATTCACTCCATTAAATGGGGTAAATGGTGTGCCTTCACCACATTCGTTCTCAAGATCCTCTCTCTCCTAAAATCCCCCAAATAAAACTCTCAAAACAATGTACATAAGGTGCATATCCCTTGCGATTTCTTACTATCAAGCAGAACGTTCATATTCTATGGCACCCATACTTATTGAACTTGAAAATTTGTGTGAAACGACCTTATATTCTCCGTCATGTTTACATACACTATCATTTCGTAAGGCTGTCATTCGTTTTGCTTCAACAAAATTCAACAAATTCACGAAATTTTCACAAAAAATTAAAGTTTAAGCAGGAAAAGCACAGGGAATTGGAGAATTACATTTACATATCCTTAATAAAGGAGGAGTTCTGATGATTAACCACGTCAGAGGCGAAAACATTGAAGTAACTCCAGCACTTCGAGAGTACGTTGAGAAGAAAATGGCCAAGCTTGAACGCTATTTCGATGAAGGTGTTGAGGCGAAGGCAAATGTCAACTTAAAGTATTACAATGATCAAGAATCTAAAATAGAAGTGACGATTCCAATGCCGCAGTTGGTGTTGCGTGCAGAGGAACATCATGCTGATATGTATGCGGCGATTGATCTTGTGATGGATAAGCTTGAGCGACAAATTCGTAAACATAAAACGAAAGTAAACCGAAAGCTTCGCGAGCAGCAAGCGGACGCTAAATTGTTTGTGACACCGACAATTGGAGAAGCGGCTGATAAAAAAGAATCGGAAGAAGACATTCAAGTCGTTCGGACGAAAAGCTTCGACTTAAAGCCGATGGACAGTGAAGAAGCAATTCTTCAAATGGACATGCTCGGTCATAACTTTTTCGTCTTCACGAATGCAGAAACGAACCGAACAAATGTCGTGTACCGCAGAAAAGATGGAAAATATGGATTAATTGAACCAAGATAGTCAAAAAGGTGCTCCAAAGTGAATGAACTTTGTGAGCGCCTTTTTAGTTGTTACAGAAAGTTTAAGTTCAATAAAGTGTTAAAGTATTCTCTATACCGTTTTTTTTGGTGTCTAGCTCCAAGCGCCATCAGCTCGGGTCGCTTCGGCCCTGCTGTGGCGATGGAAGCCTCCACGCAGGTCCTCCAGCGCTCTTCGCCTAAGGACTTGCGCTTTTCTTATTGTACCGGTATATCACCATTCTTTCTTTATGGAGAGATATTCATTTTGGATAAAGCTTTAAATTTCACTAAAAAAAGGAACGCATTTGCCACAATTTAGTGTAAAATAGTGCAGAGGACCTATGATGACATAAGGATAAAAAGTAGCAAAGAAATACAGTAAAGAGTGGTGTTTGTTTTGAAATTAGATTTAGTCGATCATAAAATATTACAACTCCTATCCAAAAACGGACGCATGTCGTACGTTGATATCGGAAAAGAGCTCAACTTATCGCGTGTCGCCATTCGTGAACGTGTCCATACGTTAATGAAGGAAGGTATTATTGAGAAATTTACAGTTGTCGTCAATACCGAAAAAGTCGGGAAGCAAATTCAGGCACTGTTTGAAGTTGAGTGTATCCCATCGGAGATGATTGAAGTTGCGAAGAAACTATCGGAGCATCCATCAGTTGTCAGCTGTTATGAAATGACGGGACCAAGCACCCTTCACCTACAAGTGTTAGTGCAAAGCCAAGAACAATTAGATCAATTTCTTCACGATGAATTATACCAAATGGAAGGAATTAAACGCGTACAGAGTCATATTTTGCTTCGTACCTTTAAAAGACAAGCTGATTTTGAACTTATGTAGCCACATCGCTTCCATATGACTTCCTTTGAGTTGTTTGTAACTTCAAGCAATGTTACAATTTAAAAAGGGAATTTATATCATTTAGAGGAGCGTTTTGTGATGCTTGGGATATTGAACAAAATGTTTGATGTGAATAAACGTACGCTAAACCGCTATGAGAAAATGGCGGATAAAATTGATTCACTTGGTCCACGAATGGAAAATTTAACAGACCAAGAATTAAAAGATAAGACAGCAGAATTTGTTGAGCGCCTTGATAAAGGAGAAACGTTAGATGACCTCCTCATCGAAGCGTATGCAGTCGTTCGAGAAGCGGCTCGACGTGTTCTCGGTATGTATCCTTATAAAGTACAGCTTATGGGAGCCATTGCTTTACATGAAGGAAACATTGCTGAGATGAAAACAGGGGAAGGTAAAACGTTAACGTCTACGATGCCCGTTTATTTAAACGCCTTAACTGGTAAAGGGGTACACGTCGTAACGGTCAACGAATACTTAGCTTCTCGTGACGCCAATGAAATGGGACAGTTATTTGAATTCCTCGGCTTAACAGTTGGGTTAAACTTAAATAGTTTGACGAAAGATGAAAAGCGTGAAGCATACAGCAAAGATATTACATATTCAACAAACAATGAACTTGGATTCGATTACTTACGGGACAATATGGTGCTTTATACGGAACAAAAAGTTCAGCGACCACTTCATTTTGCAGTCATTGATGAGGTCGATTCCATCTTAATTGACGAAGCTCGTACACCGCTCATCATTTCAGGGCAAGCGGCGAAATCAACCCGCCTTTACTTACAAGCGAATGCTTTTGTTCGCACGTTAACGAAGGAACAAGACTTCACTTATGACGAAAAAACGAAAAATGTTCAGCTAACGGAAGACGGCATGACGAAGGCTGAGCGAGCATTCAATATTGAAAACTTATTCGATATTAAGCACGTAGCCCTTAACCATCATATTAACAATGCTTTACGTGCTCATGTCGTGATGCAAAAAGACTTTGACTATGTAGTTGAAGATGGACAAGTCGTTATCGTCGACCAGTTCACGGGTCGTTTAATGAAAGGGCGACGTTATAGTGACGGGTTGCACCAAGCGATTGAAGCAAAAGAAGGGTTAGAGATTCAAAACGAAAGCAAAACGCTGGCAACCATCACCTTTCAGAACTACTTCCGCATGTACGAAAAATTGTCTGGTATGACAGGAACGGCCAAAACGGAAGAAGAAGAATTCCGAAATATTTATAATATGAATGTTGTGGCGATTCCGACAAACAGACCGGTCATTCGTGATGATAGAGCTGATTTAATTTATCGTTCGATTGAAGGCAAATTTAAAGCAGTCGTTGAAGATATTGCTGAGCGCCATCAATTAGGACAACCTGTCCTCGTCGGAACAGTTGCCGTTGAAACGTCGGAATATATTTCAAACCTTTTAAAGAAAAAAGGAATTCCACATAACGTATTGAATGCGAAAAACCATGCGAGTGAAGCAGAAATTATTGAACAAGCTGGACAAAAAGGTGCTGTAACAATTGCAACAAACATGGCTGGACGTGGAACAGATATTAAACTTGGAGAAGGTGTGAAAGAGCTTGGTGGTTTAGCCGTTATCGGGACTGAGCGTCACGAATCGCGCCGTATTGATAACCAGCTTCGCGGTCGTTCTGGTCGTCAAGGGGACCCAGGGGTGACTCAGTTTTATTTATCAATGGAAGATGAGCTGATGCGCCGTTTCGGTTCTGAAAATATGATGAATATGATGGACCGACTTGGTATGGATGATTCGCAGCCTATTCAGTCGAAAATGGTTTCCCGTGCGGTAGAATCGGCTCAAAAACGTGTAGAAGGAAATAACTTTGATGCACGTAAGCAATTACTCCAATATGATGATGTTCTTCGTCAACAGCGTGAAGTGATTTACGAACAACGTAACGAAGTACTTGAATCTGAAAACCTTCGCGATAAAGTAGAAGAAATGATAAAGAGTACAATCGAGCGTGTCGTCGCTTCCTATACACAAGAGGAATTGCCAGAGGATTGGAACCTTGAAGGGCTAATGGATTGGGTAAAAGCGAACGTATTAGATGAAGATACAGCTCTTTCTGAAACGGATCTTCGTGGCAAAGAAGCAGACGAAATCATGGAGCTTATTTGGGAACACGTTCAAGCTCGTTACAACGAAAAAGAGGAAGCATTCACTGAAGAGAAAATGCGCGAATTCGAACGTGTTATCGTTCTTCGAGCTGTTGATACGAAGTGGATGGATCACATCGATGCGATGGATCAACTTCGTCAAGGAATTCATTTACGTGCCTACGGACAAACAGACCCTCTTCGTGAATATCAAATGGAAGGATATGCGATGTTTGAAAATATGACAGCATCCATCCAAGAAGATGTAACGAAGTTTATTATGAAAGCAGAAATTCGAAACAACCTAGAGCGACAAGAGGTTGCGAAAGGTGAAGCAGTGCAGCCGAAAGAAGGCGATGCACAAGCGAAGAAAAAGCCAGCACGTAAAAAAGTTGAAGTTGGACGAAACGAACCGTGCCCGTGCGGAAGCGGGAAAAAATATAAACAATGTTGTGGGCGATAACGATAAACGCCACTAAACTTGTGATATTCTATTGTTAGAGAGGCTTTTTGCCTCTCTCTCGCTTTTCTTAATTCAAAAGACTATGTCAATCATTCGAAATAATACCGAATGATTATGAAACGAATATTATGCAATGAGGTGTTACAACAATGGAATTAGTAGAGATTCGAACAGAACTTGAAAAAATGGCTAAGCGATTAGCGGATTTTAGGGGGTCTCTTTGACTTAGATGTCAAACAGGCTCGCATACAAGAACTCGAGGAGCAAATGTCCGCCCCTAACTTTTGGGATGACCAAAATGCAGCGCAAACCGTTATTAACGAAGCGAATGGCTTAAAAGACTTAGTTAATCAATTTAATCATTTAAACGAAACGTATGAAAACCTTCAAGTAACATATGAATTAATCAAAGAAGAACCAGATGAAGACTTGCAATCAGAGCTTGAAAGCGAATTGAAATCTCTTACAAAAGATTTAAATGAGTTTGAGCTTCAATTATTGCTCAGTCAACCGTATGATAAAAACAATGCGATTTTAGAGCTTCATCCGGGCGCGGGTGGAACCGAATCACAGGACTGGGGTTCTATGCTTCTTCGTATGTACACGCGCTGGGCGGAGAAAAAAGGATTTAAAGTGGAGACGCTTGACTATTTACCTGGAGATGAAGCCGGTATTAAAAGCGTTACATTATTAATTAAAGGCCACAATGCTTACGGCTATTTAAAAGCGGAAAAAGGGGTTCATCGTCTCGTTCGTATTTCTCCGTTTGACTCTTCAGGACGTCGTCACACATCGTTCGTTTCGTGTGAAGTGATGCCTGAATTCAATGAAGAAATTGATATTGAAGTACGCACAGAAGATATTAAAGTAGACACGTACCGCTCAAGTGGTGCCGGAGGACAGCATGTTAATACGACAGACTCGGCTGTACGTATCACGCATCTTCCGTCAGGTATTGTCGTTACATGTCAAACAGAGCGTTCACAAATTAAAAACCGCGAGCGCGCGATGAAGATGTTAAAAGCGAAACTTTACCAAAAGAAAATTGAAGAGCAAGAAAAGGAATTAGCCGAAATTCGTGGTGAACAAAAAGAAATTGGTTGGGGAAGCCAAATTCGTTCGTACGTTTTCCATCCGTATTCACTTGTAAAAGACCACCGAACTAACGTAGAAGTCGGTAATGTTCAATCTGTCATGGATGGGGAGCTCGATTCCTTTATTGACGCGTACTTACGCTCCATGCTTTAATAACACCAAAAAGCTTCAGGAAGTATGAGAAATCAAACTTTCCGAAGCTTTTTTATTATTTTAGAACTTTTTTCTCATCCCTTTTGTGGCTGCTTTCGTCCTCTCTTGTCAATAAGTAGACACTTTGCCCTCTATGTTGGGACATCACATTTAATTTTCAAGACGGAATGAAAGTTAAGAAAATAATGACTATTTATCCTTTTACCTCACTCTTAATCTGTTACAATGGAAAGGAGAACCTTTTTTTAAAAATAATAGAAACTATTTTGTGGCTTGGTACGTCATACGGTTGGATTGATATGAAAAATATGAAACTACGATGAAGGGTGAACAAACTATGTGCGGTTTTATCGGCGTTATTCGAAAAGAGCCACAATGGCAAACAGACAGACAAAGAGGACTTTTTCAGCAAATGAACCATGTCATTGAACATCGTGGTCCTGATGATGAAGGATACTATGAAGATGAATACGTTCGTTTCGGTTTTCGACGTTTAAGCATTATTGATTTAGAAAATGGCCATCAACCACTTTCTTATGAGAATGAACGTTACTGGATCATCTTTAATGGAGAAATCTATAACTATGTTGAACTACGTGAAACGTTATTAAATGAAGGATACCAATTTAAGACGGACTCTGATACTGAAACTATTTTAGCGGCATACTCACATTACGGGGTGGAAACAGCTAGTAAGCTCCGAGGAATGTTTGCCTTTTTAATTTGGGATAAGGAAGAAAAAAAGGTATACGGTGCACGCGATCCGTTTGGGATCAAACCTCTTTACGTTTATGAGGAGGACCATGAATATTATTTTGCCTCTGAAAAGAAAAGCATTATGCTAGCAAAACACCATGACGAAGTTGATTTAGAGGCATTACAACACTATTTAACCTTCCAATACGTGCCGGAACCTTCGACTATGTCTCAAGAAGTAAAGAAAGTGTTACCGGGTCATTATTTTACGCTAAAAATAGGGGAAGACCTTTGCTTCACTCGCTATTTTCATGCTTATTTCCAATCAAAAGATTTAGGGGAAGACGCTTATATTGAACAAATTCAAGATGCTCTACGAGACTCTGTCAATGTACATATGCGAAGTGATGTACCTGTAGGATCATTCTTATCTGGAGGGATTGATTCTACCTTTGTCGTTGCCTTAGCGAAAGAAATCAATCCGAATATCAAAACATTTTCAGTTGGTTTTGAGAGACAAGGGTTTAGCGAAATTGATGTTGCAAAAGAAACAGCGCGGGTATTAAATGTGGAGAATATCCATTACGTCATCTCACCTGAAGAGTATATGAAGGAACTACCCAAAATCATTTGGCATTTAGATGATCCTCTAGCAGATCCAGCGGCTATACCGCTTTACTTTGTCGCGAGAGAAGCCAGAAAGCATGTGACAGTTGTGTTATCCGGTGAAGGGGCCGATGAGTTGTTCGGTGGGTATAACATATACCGAGAGCCGCTAAGTTTACGAGGCTTCCAACATATTCCTCCATCGGTGAAGGGAACGTTAAAATGGATGGCTCGACATCTCCCAGATGGCATGAAGGGGAAAAGCTTTATTGAGCGAGGCTGTACACCGTTAGAAGATCGTTATATTGGAAATGCGAAAATGTTTGAAATGGATGAAAAAAACCGCTTCTACCATTTTTATGATGCCACGTTAACCTATCAATCGATGACTAAATCGTTTTATGATGAGGCAGCGGGATTTGATGATGTGACGAAGATGCAATATATTGATATTCATACTTGGCTAAGGGGCGATATTTTATTAAAGGCTGACAAGATGACGATGGCCAATTCGTTAGAACTTCGCGTACCATTTTTGGATAAACGTGTATTTGAAGTGGCTTCAAAAATTCCATCGCGCTACAAAATAGCTGATCAGACGACAAAAACGATTCTTAGAAAAGCGGCAAGAGGCATCGTTCCCGACCATGTATTGGATCGGAAAAAGCTTGGATTCCCGGTTCCAATTCGCCATTGGCTAAAAGAAGAAATGTACGATTGGGCAAGAAATATTATTCGTGAGAGCGAAACGGATCATTTATTTAATAAAAACTATTTCCTCTCTTTACTTGATGAACATTGTCAAAATAAAGTAGATAATAGTAGAAAAATTTGGACCGTCCTCATATTCATGATTTGGCATCAAATCTTTATCGAAGAGAAATACACATTTACCTCTCCAAAGGATGAAGAGAAAACTTTACAACTTGTATAGACTTTGGATGAAAAAGGGAATTATTTTTCAAAAAGGTTATAAGGATGACAAGCATGTGCCATCATTTACACAAAATTCTACTTCTGATGTGACAAAATGGGAGAAAACCCTATGATATCGCGTCATTAGCCATGCTTTTGTAATTGTTTTTTCCTTGTAATGGCTCTGTTATATGGTGTTGTTATAATGAGGCCATACAAAGGAGGCATTCATGTGAAGAAAACAGTTATAGCTTTTACGGTAGCTTCAACCATTGGGGTGGCTGGAGTAGGGAAAGCGTCTGCTGAAGTTCATGAAGTACAAAATGGTGAAACGCTTTGGAGTATTTCCAATGAGTATAATGTGACCGTGGATGAAATAAAAGAATGGAACGATTTGACATCGACAACCATCTACCCAAATCAAGTATTGCGTGTGGATGGAGATTATGAGTATACCATTCAACAAGGAGATACTCTTACCGAAATCGCAAAGCAGTATCGCGTGACCGTTGAACAGTTAAAAGAATGGAATCAAATAGAAGATGAACATCTTATTTACGTAGGGGATACACTTGTCATGAAAGAAGTGGGTGAACAGAAAGAAACTGTTGAGGAAACTACAAAAGCGGTGAAGTCGCTCACGGTTACAGCGACAGCATATACAGCCAATTGTGAAGGGTGTAGCGGAACGACCGCGACAGGTATTAACTTACACGAAAATCCAGATAAAAAAGTCATTTCTGTTGATCCGTCCGTCATTCCACTAGGGACGAAAGTCTATGTAGAAGGGTATGGAGAAGCGGTTGCGGCAGATACGGGTGGCGCCATTAAAGGAAATAAAATTGATGTCTTCTTCCCTTCGGAGGAAACAGCTAAGCAATGGGGCGTCAAAACGGTCAAGATACAACTATTAGATGAGTGAACCAGAAAATCAGGCGACTGATTTTCTGGTTTTTTTCGTTGTTACAGAACGTTTACGTTCAATAAAGTGTTAAAGTATTCTCTTTACCGTTTTTTTGGTGTCTAGCTCCAAGCGCCATCAGCTCGAGTCGCTTTGGCCCTGCTGTGGCGACGGAAGTCTCCTCGCAGGTCCTCCAGCGCCCTTCGCCTTAGGACTTGCGCTTTTTTTGTGAAAATAAAAATTACCTATGAGCTGAATGATCGATCATGATAGGTAGATGGTAGAAAGAAAAAACCCCGGGGAGAATAAATTTTCATATCCGGGGTGTGAGTGTAAAATCATGTATGTTTCTTATATCTTCAAAGAGTACTCGTCTCTAATATAAAGATTCTTTTCAATCATTCGGATGTTTTACCAAGAATGATTCATACTAAAAAGAGTATGATGTTTCGGAGGGGAGCCACGTGAGACGAGAAAAACTGTTGGATTTACTCCTTATATTATTAGGGTCAGCTTTTGTGGCAATTGCATTTAATCTATTTCTTCTTCCTAATGATGTCGCTTCTGGAGGCGTGAGTGGAATTAGTACGATTGTATTTGCCCTTTTTGGGATGGAACCTGCTTACGTACAATGGGGATTGAATATACCGTTGTTCATTGCTGGTGTGTTGTTATTAGGAAGACAGTTTGGTTTGAAAACCCTCATTGGTACAATTTTTTTACCGTTTGTCGTCTTTTTAACGAGAGATGTTCCTCCGGCAACACATGAGCCTCTGCTTGGCGCTTTATTTGGTGGAATAGGTGTTGGTTTAGGCTTAGGACTTGTTTTCAAAGGGAAAGCGTCTACGGGTGGAACGGATTTAGCCGCTCAAATTATTCATAAGTTTACAGGCATTTCACTAGGAATTAGTGTAGCCATTATCGATGGATTGATCGTACTTGCTGCTGCGCTCGTCTTTAATGTGGAAAAGGGTCTTTATGCGTTAATCGGTTTGTTTGTGACGAGTAAGACGATTGATATCGTTCAAGTAGGTTTTTCTAGATCCAAAATGGTTTTAGTCATTACGACGAAAGAAGGTTCAGTGAAGGAAGCCATTTTTCAACAAATGGATCGTGGAGTAACCAAAATACAGGCTCAAGGAGGCTACACTAACGATTTTCGAACGATGCTGTTATGTGTAATCCATCAATCACAATTCACGAAATTGAAACAATTGGTCAAATCCGTTGACCCTTCTGCGTTTGTCGTCGTTATGGAAGCTTCAGAAGTACTTGGAGAGGGGTTTAATCCTACATAAATAGGTTATAATAGCCTTGAATTCCATATTTTTTAGGAGGAATGCTCGGTGAAAAAGAAACTGACGGCTTTATTATTAGGTACATCTTTAGCGTTAACTGCATGTGGAACGGCAGAAGATAAAACAGGTGAAGAGAATAATGGTGCTGGTGAAACAACTGCCTCTGCCGAAGAGTTATTTAAAGGAAGCTGCGCAGGTTGTCACGGACAAAACCTTCAAGGGGGAGCTGGACCACAGCTTACTGAAGTTGGAGCGAAATATAGTGAAGATGAAATTAAATCCATTATCGTTAACGGACAAGGTGGTATGCCAGGCGGCATTTTAAATGAAAGCGAAGCCGCGGTTGTAGCAGAATGGCTAGCGGCGAAAAAATAAAACATGAAATGAAGCAAGGGAAGTGTATTCCTTTGCTTTTTTCGTTATTACAGAAAGTTTACGTTCAATAAAGTGTTAAAGGATTCTCTTTACAGCTTTTTTGGTGTCTAGCTCCAAGCGCCATCAGTTCGGGTCGCTTTGGCCCTGCTGTGGCGACGGAAGTCTCCTCGCAGGTCCTCCAGCGCCCTTCGCCTAAGGACTTGCGCCTTGCGCTTTTTCTGTGAAAATAATAATTACCTATGAGCTGAATGATCGATCATGATAGGTAGATGGTAGAAAAGAAACCCCGGGGAGAATAAATTTTCATGTCAGGGGTGTGAGTGTAAAATCATGAATGTTTCTTATTATGAACTGGAATCATTTTACGATACAACACAGGTGTTCTTTATATTAAAATAAATATCGGAAAATTCTACATTTTACGAGGATGAAACATAAATGTAATATGAAAAAGTCTATTTTTGACGAAAAATGATGTTATAATTGTACTTGCGAGAAAAAACTGACTAGTTTTTCAAAAGACTGATGGGGAGAGAGTGTTGTTTAAAATTGAGCAGCATGACTCAAACTTACTCTCGCCTAAAATTATCTCAAACAGAAAATTTACCAAAAAGAACTTTCTTAAATATAACGTTTAACTAGACATAAAGGTTTCATCATTTGTTGGTGATCCCATTAAAAATCTGACGTCAGGTGATAACATGATTGAAATGAAAGATGTATACAAAACATACCCGAACGGTGTGTTAGCGGTAAATGGGATTAACGTAAAAATTAATCAAGGAGAATTTGTGTACGTTGTAGGTCCAAGTGGAGCTGGGAAATCCACTTTTATTAAAATGATGTATCGTGAAGAAAAGCCATCAAAAGGCAGTATTGTCATAAACGGTGTCACACTCGAACAGTTAAAAGAAAAAGACGTTCCATACTTTAGAAGAAAAATTGGGGTCGTATTCCAAGACTTTAAACTATTACCGAAACTAACTGTTTATGAGAATGTTGCTTTTGCTCTTGAGGTAATCGGGGAAAATCCGAAAAACATTAAAAAACGTGTGCTTGATGTACTAGACCTCGTACAGCTAAAGCATAAAGCACGCTTTTTCCCAGATGAGTTATCTGGTGGAGAACAGCAACGTGTCTCCATTGCTCGCTCCATTGTCAACAATCCGAATTTAGTCATTGCAGACGAGCCAACTGGGAACTTAGATCCCGATACTTCTTGGGAGATTATGAGAATCTTAGAAGAGATCAATCATCGCGGTACAACCATTCTGATGGCAACGCACAACAAAGAGATAGTCAACACGATCCGAAAGCGTGTCATTGCGATTGAAGATGGAAAGATCGTGCGTGACGAAGCAAGAGGGGAGTATGGTTTATATGATTAATACCCTTGGACGTCATTTGCGCGAGAGCATAAAAAGTTTAGCTCGTAATGCATGGATGACGATTGCGTCAGTCTCTGCTGTTACAGTGACACTATTTCTAGTTGGAACATTCCTTGTGATCATGCTCAATTTAAACAATATTGCAACCAATATTGAAAAAGACGTTGAGATGAAAGTATTAATTGATGTGTCAGCTGGACAAGCAGAGCAGGATGAATTGAAAAAGAACATTGAATCCATCTCTCAAGTAGAGAGTGTCGTCTTTTCTTCAAAGGAAGAAGAGTTAAATAATTTAATTGCTAGTTTTGGAGATGAAGGGGAAGCTTTTAAATTATTTGAACAAGAGAATCCGTTAAAGGATGTATTTATCGTAAAAGCAAGTGACCCTGCCGATACTTCAACGGTAGCGAAAAAAATAAAAGAACTTGATTTTGTGTCGGAAGTTCACTATGCCGAGGAAACCATAGAACGTTTATTTAAAGTCGTAAACGTAGGAAGAAACATCGGCCTCGCGCTTATTATTGGGCTTGTCTTTACAGCAATGTTTTTAATCTCTAATACCATCAAAGTTACGATTTTTGCTAGAAGGAAAGAAATTGAGATTATGAAACTAGTTGGAGCTACGAACTCTTTCATTCGTTGGCCATTTTTCTTAGAAGGACTTTTCTTAGGTGTACTTGGCTCTATTTTACCAATTGCGATTATTGCCGTTACGTACAACCGTTTATCGGAATTAGTGAAACAAACAGCTGTTCAAAACACGTTCTTAGAACTTCTTCCGATGTACCCACTTGTTTTACAAGTGTCGGGGATTATCGTCGTTATTGGCGCCTTTATTGGCATTTGGGGAAGTTTAATGTCTGTTCGAAAGTTTTTACGCGTATAGAATAGCAAAAGTCTTTTTGCTATTCTTCCATACATAATTCACACTATTGGGAGGATATGTGCCT
The DNA here is from genome assembly GCF_022809095.1 of Bacillus kexueae. GTDB lineage: Bacteria > Bacillota > Bacilli > Bacillales > Aeribacillaceae > Bacillus_BZ > Bacillus_BZ kexueae. The sequence goes on along the minus strand of NZ_JALAZE010000011.1, from coordinate 72,506 downwards.
TGAAAAAGCAGATCGTTTCTCTAAGCCTTGCAGCTGTTCTTGGGACAAGCGCTGTTATTTTGCCGTTACAAAATACGGTGATTGCCGAAGATTTCGATGAGAAAAAAGAAAAAATTGAAAATGAACGTTCATCCGTAAAAGAGGATATTGATAGTAAAAAAAGTGAGATTGAAGAACTAGAAAAGCAACAAGCACAGCTTGAAGCCGAAATTAAAAACTTAGATATGAAAATTTCGGATACTGCGACAAAAATCAAAGAAAAAGAAGACTTAATTACTGAAACAAAAGCGAAAATAGAAGAATTAAAAAAGCAAATAGAAGAAGTACAAGCACGAATTGACGCACGAAATGAGCTACTAAAAGAACGTGCCGTTTCTTTACAAGAAAGTGGCGGTATGATTAGTTATCTTGACGTATTGTTAGGTGCACAAAGCTTCAGTGATTTTGTTAGCCGCGTCAGTGCTGTAACGACTCTAGTAGAAGCGGATAAGAAAATTATTGAAGAGCATCAGCAAGATAAACAGCTTTTAGAGGAATCAAAAGAGCAACTAAACCGTGAATTGACAGATTTAAGTGAAGCGTTAAAAGAATTAGAAACACTAGAACAACAATTAGAAGCTCAAAAAGCTGAAAAGGATAAACTGTTCGAGCAAGTGAACGCTGAACACGACGCTGCGATGGAGGAGTTACACGAATTAGAGGATCAAGAATCCTTCCTAGCTGAACAAGCTCGTATTATCGAACAACAACGTATTGAGTATGAGCGTCAATTAGAAGAAGAACGGAAGAAAGCCGCACAACAAAGTCAGTCGTCTAGCTCAGAATCAAGCTCTAGCTCGAATTCAGGTTCATCATCTTCTAGTCCGTCTGTGAATGCCGGAGGGTTTATTTGGCCATCAGCTGGATACGTATCGTCTGGCTTTGGATCGCGTTGGGGTAAGCTACATGCTGGTATTGACATCGCTAAAAGTGGAACCGTACCAATCTATGCTGCCGCAGGTGGAACCGTTATTCGTTCCTATTATTCTAGCAGTTATGGAAATGTTGTCTTTATTTCTCACAACATTAACGGAAAAGTTTATACGACTGTTTATGCCCATTTAAGTAGCCGTGCAGTATCCAGTGGACAAAAGGTTAACCAAGGTCAGTTCATTGGATATATGGGGAATACAGGTCAATCATACGGACAGCACTTACATTTCGAGATTCATGCTGGACCATGGAATGGCAGTAAGTCAAATGCGGTTAATCCTCTATCATTATTGCCGTAATTCATGTGCTACAAAAGCGTACGTTTTGTTCAAAATTAAACAAAACGTGCGTTTTTCTATCTTAGCGAAAAAAGCTGCCTAGACTTTTAATGAGTCTAGGCAGTTTTTTAAATGTTACAGAAAGTTTAAGTTCAATAAAGTGTTAAAGTATTCTCTTTACAGTTTTTTGGTGTCTAGCTCCAAGCGGCATCAGCTCGGGTCGCTTCGGCCCTGCCGTGGCGACGGAAGCTCCAGCGCCCTTCGCCTAAGGACTTGCGCTTTGCGCTTTTTCTGTGAAAATAGAAATTACCTATGAGCTGAATGATCGATCATGATAGGTAGATGGTAGAAAGAAAAAACCCCGGGGAGAATAAATTTTCATGTCCGGGGTGTGAGTGTAAAATCATGTGTGTTTCTTAGTTTGATTTTCTATTTGTTTAGAGTAAACTCCGTTTTAGAGAATGATGTTTCGATAAAAAATGTTAAGTCTTGTTCGTTAATTCCTTCCGGAAGTAGCACTTTAATCTGTCCTTCTGTTTTTTCTTGTAAGCTAACATTGACTAATTCATTAAACCCATCATATTCATCTGTATCAACGATATGTAGTTCCCCGTTTGAATCAACAAAGAATAGATTTTCATCTTTAATGATGACTTCATCTCCTAAAGGAGTGACTTCTGCGTCTAAGACGACTAATTTATGGCTACCTAATACAACTTCTGAACCGTTGTATGTTAGTTGGTCTGTCACCACTCGGTAATCCTTAAACGTAATTTCAAACGCATTGTCAATGGTAACGGTTTCTCCTAACGTGTAAACTTTCGGTTCTTCAAGTTTAATCGTCATTGGGATCGAAAATGTTACGCCATCAAAATTAGCAGCAAGTGTGAACGATTCGTTCGTAATATCTTCTTCATTTACTGGGAAAATCAAGTTTCCTTGAATGTCTCCACTTGTCGTATCATTAAAATCAATCACATTATATTTCTCGTGATATTGAAGGTCCGTTGGTAATGCTTCATAGGAAGTTCCTTCTTCTCCTTCACCTGCAATAAGCTCAAAATTCGAGTTGGAAATCGTATGCTCCCCAGTATTCATCTCAATGTTGACCAACACAGCTTTTGTCGAATCACCAAACGTAACTTCTGTATTATATCCTTCACTTGTTTCAACAAGTGTGTCGTACACTTCCGTCTTGTTAACGGTGAGTGTCATATCTTCGTATGTCAGCGTTTCGTTAACAGTTCCTTTGATTACTTCAGTCGAGTTACAACCACCTAAGATGAACAATGCCAAAATGAATGTTAGGAATGTGATTTTTTTCACTTTTAAACCTCCAATATTATGAAAATATGATAAAAATTCCTTGTATAATCTAGCATGAATTAGAAAGTATTTCAATACATTCTATGGGATTTTTTTACTAGTGGGCCCTCTTACTCTTTTCGCTTTTATATTTGGAATCTTATAGGAGATTGTTATAATTCCAATAATTCCATATTGAATGATTATTAATAAAGGTGTATAAAAATACTATACCACTAATAATTATTAATCATGTTTTCGAAGGCAGGTGATAAAAGGTTGGAATATTAATTAAAAATTCTGAAAATAATAAAGGGATTTTGAGTTTCACTTTAGAAGTAGTTATAAAGAATAGATTATATAGCAAGTATTAGATGGGAAAAGTTGTATAAAAACACATGTTGGTAATATTTTTCTATTATAATAATTATGTTTTAATTGATATTTATTAATATTAGTGTATAATAATAAATATCTGAAAAAACAAAAAAGAATATCGGGGGGTCTCAAGTGAAAGTAAAGTCGTTATTGTCAATGTTGTCTGTGTTAATGGTCCTATTGCTAGCAGCGTGTGGTGGAGGAGAGAGTAATAGTTCCGAGAAGGAAAAGTTAAAAGTAGGTACGGATGCAGCGTTTGCTCCATTCGAATTTATGGACAAAGGTGAAATTGTCGGGTTTGATGTCGATTTATTAAAAGCTGTGATGGAAGAAGCAGGTTATGAGTATGACTTACAAAATATTGGATGGGATCCGTTATTTGCGGCTATTCAAGGGGAAGAACTAGATTTAGCTATCTCTGGTATTACGATTAATGATGATCGTAAAGAAACATACGATTTTTCAAAACCATACTTTCAATCTACTCATATGATTGTGTTTAAAGAAGGAACAGAGATTTCAAGTGCACAAGATTTAGAAGGTATGAAAGTAGGAGTTCAAAACGGAACGACAGGACAAGCTGCAGTAGAGAAAGTTGTAGGAGCGAACAATCCAAATATCTCAAAATATGAAAACACAGCCGTCGCATTTATGGCGCTAGCAAATGGTGATGTGGAAGCTGTTGTAACAGATAACGTCGTAGCCAATGAATATGTGAAAAATAACCCAGATGCAAAGGTAGAAGCAATTGAAGATCCTGAAAACTTTGAATCTGAATTCTATGGATTAATGTTCCCGAAAGGAAGCGAGTTAAAAGAGAAGTTTGATGAAGCGTTAACGAAAGTAATTGAAAACGGCACATATGCAGAGATTTATAAAGAATGGTTTGGTACAGAACCTAATGTTGAAGGATTGTTAAACGCTGAATAAGTTTAAAGCTGCGTAACGTGTTCGCGTTACGCTCTTTTTTACTAACTGTATAAATTGATTGAGGGGGTCAATCATGGATTTTCGGTTTGATATCGTCTTGGAGTACATGCCTCTTTTCTTAAAGGGGACCATGTGGACAATATTATTATCTTTACTCGGAATTTTATTCGGTACGATTTTAGGGTTATTCATTGGAATTGGAAAGATGTCTAGCATTAAACTCGTTCGATTGCCGTTTGTCTGGTATATCAATTTATTCCGTGGAACGCCTTTTTTCGTGCAAATCCTACTTATTCATTTCGGGATTATGCCAATCTTTATGTCACCGGTTAATCCAATTGCAACTGGGGTCGTTGCGTTATCATTAAATGCTGCGGCGTATATTGCGGAGATTTTTCGCGCGGGGATACAGTCCATCGACCGCGGTCAAATGGAAGCGGCTCGGTCACTTGGGATGAACCATATTCAAGCAATGCGTCATGTTATTTTGCCTCAAGCTTTTAAACGAATGATTCCTCCTTTAGGAAATGAATTCATTGTTTTGTTAAAGGAATCATCACTTCTTGCCATTGTCGCAGCACCGGAACTTATGTATTGGGGGCGTGCGGCGCAAGGGCAATATTATCGTGTGTGGGAGCCTTATTTAACCGTTGCGCTAATTTACTTAGTCTTAACGCTATCCCTTACGTATTTATTAGCTTACGTGGAAAAGAGGTTTAAGACAGAATGATATCAGTAAAAGGATTAAAAAAATCATTTGGTTCATTAGAAGTGTTGAAGGATATTAATGCGGAAATTAAACCGCAGGAAGTGGTCGTTGTCATCGGGCCATCTGGCTCCGGAAAGTCGACTTTTTTACGTTGCCTCAATTTACTTGAGTCTGTAACCGATGGTCATATTTACATCGATGGGGTGGACTTGACCGATAAAAAAACCGACATCAATGAAATACGAAAAGAAGTTGGAATGGTCTTTCAACAATTTAACTTATTCCCTCATAAAACAGTCTTAGAAAATATCATTCTCTCACCAATGATCGTTTTAAAATGGGACAAGGCAAAAGCGGAGCAAAAAGCGTTAGAGCTATTAGCGAAGGTAGGTTTATCCGATAAAGCCCATGTTTATCCCGATTCCTTATCAGGGGGTCAAAAGCAGCGTGTCGCAATTGCACGTGCTCTTGCGATGGAACCGAAAATCATGCTTTTTGACGAGCCGACTTCAGCGCTTGACCCGGAGATGGTGGGGGAAGTATTAGACGTTATGAAGCAATTGGCAAAGGAAGGAATGACGATGGTTATCGTTACCCATGAAATGGGCTTTGCGCGTGAAGTGGGGGATCGTGTCATTTTTATGGATGGTGGATATATCATTGAAGAAGACCACCCAGAAGCCATTTTTACAAATCCGCAGCATGAGCGGACAAAAGCATTTTTAAGTAAAGTCTTATAATGTTGAAAACACGGACATCCAATTCGTCCGTGTTTTTTAGTGTGTCCCTTCTCCAGAAGATCGTTTGTATGAAGAATAAACAGGGATAGAGAAAAAGGGCTTCCATGTAATGAAGCGAAGGACACTTGATTGTGGGATGTAGCGGAAAGATTGAGACCAACAGGCGCATGCAGAGTTACCATAAACGAAACTAGCTCCTTACTCGTAATATCGTAGGTTAACTTGGTAAGTATGATTGTCAGTAAACACTCAAACCAAACCAGAGCTACATTACGGAAGGAGCTAGTTATTAGAAAGGATACCTTAAAATTGGTTGGTTTAAACGTATCAAAAGCAAAATATTTCTGTTGATTTGAAAATAGTTGTAAAAAACATTTATACGAAAACAGTCTTTCGTTTTACCGTCTATTTAAATAATAAAAACGTGGCTCATAGCCAAGTCCAGTTGTTGTTCGGACCTTAATGATATGGAAGTGTCGGTCATTCTGAAGTGGGATATGTGCATTGCCTTTATGGGTAAATGGTTTATCATACGTTTTCCAATCAATTTCATGATAGTGGGATCCGTCTTCTAACGGAATCGCAGGACCTGTGACTCCTTCAAAATGGTGATGATGCCCTTCTGCCAGCGAGGTAATCCCAGCAAACGTATGAGCGTGCCCGTCTGTGCTGTTTCCATTGACGGGAAAGGTGAACGTTTGGATTGAATGTGCGTGGCCATTCGTTACGGAAGTCCAAAGTTTAAAGTAATGGGCATGGGCAGGAGGGATTCGATAAAGGCTATTCAATACTAAAACCTCCTCGGGAGTCAACAATCGATTTTTCATTAATGTATATGACATATTCCTTTATAAATGATAGGACTTGAGGAATCCACTCTTATTTCTTTTCTTTCGAATCATGATGAGCCCCCTTCTTATTAGGAAAAAGATTCTTTAGTTAGCTTCTGACCTTTTTCCGAATCAACAACCCACGGTTATCTCCATATTTTATTCATATTTTTCTTTTATAATGGGAATAAACACATCAGAATGAAAGGGTAGTAAAAGATGTATCAAATCTTTTCAACTATCAGTAATCTACTTAGCCAACCATTATTAAACGTGTTACATAGTGTAGAAAGTATTCCTTTAATTGCCGCATTTTTATTAGGATTGGTAGGAGCTTTAGCCCCTTGTCAGTTTACAGGTAATCTAGGTGCAATCACTTTTTATGGTCATAAATCATTAAAAGAAAAAGTGGTCTGGACAGAAGTTATGTTTTTCATCTTAGGTAAGGTAGTAGTGTTTTCAGCGATCGGTTTTTCCGTTTGGATTTTAGGACAAGAGTTTCGAACGACATTAACTCTTGTATTTCCATGGGTTAGAAAATTGATTGGCCCAATCATGATTCTCATTGGTCTATATTTAGCAGGTTATATAAAAATGCATTGGACTGTGTCATTAGGAAAAGTTCCGGACAAGCTATTAAAAAAAGGGAGACTAGGTGCTTTTCTTATGGGATTTAGCTTTTCGTTAGGGTTTTGTCCTACAATGTTTGTGCTCTTTTTCGCATCATTAATGCCACTTGTTTTATCAACTAAATACGGAGCTGTACTTCCATCGATTTTTGCAATTGGAACCTCTGTACCGCTTATTTTTTCATTATTTTTCATTTGGTTTTTTGACTTCGAAAGTTCGTTACTCAAAAAAGGAAGGAAATTAGGAAAAAGAGTTCAAAAACTAGCAGGTTGGTTCATTATATTAATAGGAGTAACAGACACTTTCACTTATTGGGCGTAATTAACTATCATGGGCGTTTAAAAAGGATGGTATCAGTTGAGAAAAATTTCTTTGAAGCTAGGAATTCTCTTTTTAATTTTCGTTTTAGGAATTGAGATTGTCTTGTTCATCTCTTTGTATCTTACATTAGTTGATACGAGAATCGAAGAAGAGTTTGCTCAACTATTAGCAAGGGGGAATAGTCATCGTGACGTATTAGAGAAGCATTATTCTCCTTCCACTTTTGAGCATGTTGTGATGATGGAGTCGGAGTCGGAAACAGATGTTGTCATTACGAATGAAAAAGGAGAGTTACTTTATTATTCGAGTGCCATCTACCCTATTGGGAAGCAATTAGTTGCCAGTATTAAATTAGAAAACGCTCCCTATGAGGGGACGATTGTTCAAGGGAATTGGGAAAGTGGATCACATATTTCTACCGTTAGCCCTATTCAACGTAATGGGGAAAAAGTAGGGTATGTCATCATGTTCCAAAATACAGATTCAATCCGAAATATGATTAGTAAGCTTAAGCACCATTTTATCCTTGTAGGCATCCTCACTGTACTCCTTACAATTGGGACAATCATGATTTTAACGAGAGCGATTACGTTTCCCCTAATACGTATGAAACAAGCGACAGAAAAATTAAGCAAAGGAGATTTCTCTGTGCGTTTGCATATGAAAGGAGGGGATGAATTGGCAGAGCTCGGAAATGCCATTCAAACGTTAGCAAGAGACTTGGAATATTTGAAGAAAGAGAGAAATGAATTTCTGGCAAGTATTTCTCATGAACTAAGAACTCCTCTTACGTATGTCAAAGGTTATGCTGAAGTAGCGAAAAGACCAGAAATAGATGAAACGAATAGAAGGAAGTATTTGACCATTATATATGAGGAAGCAGAGAATATGGAAAAACTCGTGAAGGATCTGTTTGAATTAGCAAAAATAGATCAACATACTTTTCATATAGAAAAAGAAGAGACTTCCCTATATCCATTTCTAGAGAAAATTTGTGATAAAATGACACCTGCTTTTCTAGAAAAAAACGTGCAGTTAATGTTAAAGTGTGATCAACATATAGATGTACACATAGATCGAAAACGATTTGGTCAAGTAATGATGAATTTATTAGATAATGCACTAAAACATTCTAAACCTCAATCAAACGTTTGGGTAGAAGGGAAAAAAATAAATCAAAAGATTGTTCTGACAGTTACCGATCAAGGTACTGGCATACCAGTTGAAGATTTACCTCATATATTTGATCGTTTATATCGTGTAGATAAATCTAGATCACGAAGTACAGGGGGAACAGGTCTTGGATTATCAATTGTGAAAGAAATAGTAGAAGCGCATGGCGGGTCCATCAGCGTCGAAAGTGAGCTTCATAAGGGTACGAAAATCATCATTACATTATTGGAAAGGGAATAGTCAATGAGAACGATTTTATTGGTGGATGATGAAAAAAGAATGTTAGATTTATTAGAACTGTACCTTTCCCCAAGGGGCTATCGGTGCATTAAATGTGAATCGGGTCTATCAGCTCTTGATACCGTCGAATCAAATAACATCGATTTAGTTTTACTTGACATTATGATGCCAGATATGGATGGCTTTGAAATATGCAGACGATTGCGTGAAATATCTGAAATTCCCATCATTATGTTGACTGCACGGGATCAAATCATGGATAAAGTTAAAGGGTTAAATTTGGGTGCAGATGATTATATTACGAAGCCGTTTGATGAAGCGGAGTTACTTGCTCGGGTGAATGCCGTTCTACGAAGACTTTCGAATAAAGATGATAAAATTGAATTTAATGGACTTTTATGGGATGAAGTCGCATTTAAAGTACTCTATCGAAATAATTCCATCCATCTTACTCCGAAGGAATTTGCCGTATTAGGTCTTTTCTTGAAAAATCCTAGTCGCGTTTTCAGTAGAGAACAGATGATTCTTTCATTATGGGGATATCATTCCGATACAGACGAGCGTACAATTGACTCTCATGTAAAAAACTTAAGGGAAAAGCTCAGAAAGGCTGGGTTTCCAGTTGATCAATTTCTCCATACCGTATGGGGAATTGGGTATAAATGGGTGGAATAATCAAAGCGTTCTAAAATCGTAAAGGTAGCCCTCACATGCGGCTACCTTAAATGTTTTCTATTCTCCTTTATTGGTGGTGTCATTTGGGTCTGGTTGGTATTCAGGTTTAAAATCTTGATAATTCACAGTCGTAACCATCCCTGCAGAAGCATGATGGAGATCATGGCAGTGGAACATCCAAATGCCAGGGTTATCTGCTTTAAATGCCACAATATATTCTTCCCCAGGTTCTATATTTAATGAATCCTTAATGAGAGGTGATCCTTGAACAGGAACTCCATTTTTACTTAATACTTGGAAGAAGTGTCCATGTAAGTGCATAGGGTGTAAATCATGCTTGGACTGATTAACTAACTTCACTTTTACTAAATCTCCCGTTTCAACATGAATAGGTAAAGTATTGGGGAATATTTTGTTGTTTATGGTGAATATCATCCCATCTTCGTTCATGCCTGTTCCAAGATTCATCGTATACTCCACATCATAGTTTTGCTCTAAAGTAAACTCACCTTGTAATGGTTCACCATATTTTGTTAAGTTTACGAATGGTAATGATTTGGATGAATTTGATTGATCAGCTGTTGAACTTTCTGTTTCTTCATATTGTATAATGGCATTCATCCCTTTTGCTCCATCCATGTTGCTATGACACTCTAACATCCATTCCCCTGGATTATCCGCAATAAATTCAATATCATACCGTTCGCCCGGAGCAATTCGTATTATTTCATCTCGAATCATTGAAGGGTTTTGTATTTGTTGCCCATCTACGGCTGTTATTTTAAATTCGTGACCATGAAGATGAATGTCGTGTGGCATGTAACCGGCATTGACGAGCCTGAGTTTTACTTTTTCTCCCTTTTTCACTTTCAGGGGCTCTACTTCAGACCCACTCTTTCCGTTGATTGTAAAAATATCATACATACTCATATCGTGTGTCATTGCATTGGCACCGTGGCCATGATGCATGTTTCCATGTACATTCCCTTCCTCATCATCGGTCGGAGGATTACTCATCCATTCATCCAGGACGAGAGTGTAGTCGCGGTCTACTAGCTCCCCTTCTTGTGGTTCTACAATTAACGTACCGTATAGTCCTTTATCTACTTGCTCTGCACTTTCTTGATGAGAGTGATACCAATAAGTTCCTGGAACTGAAGCTGTAAATTCATACGTAAATGTCTCCCCAGGTTTTACCGCATCCATTGTGACACCAGGAACCCCGTCTTGATTATTGGGAACAGGATAACCGTGCCAATGTATCGTTACGGGTTCAGGAAGTTCATTTTTTAAATGAACTTTTACAGTCTCGCCTTGTTTAATTCGAATTTGTGAACCGGGAACCGAACCGTTAAACGTATAGACCGGGACTGTTACATCTTTTGTAAGTTGTAACGTTGCTTCCTGTGCGGTAATGGTCATTTCGTTTGTTGATAGAACTTTCGTATCAACTGTTGCTTCTTCCAAATCCTGCTGTGATCTAGATTCATTTTCCATATTTGACATATCATGTTTCTCCATAGATTCAGAAGCGCTCGAGCATGCCACAGATATTGTCATCAATGTGAGAAATATGACACTAAAGTAAAATTTTTTCATGTTATCCCTCCATCATGAATCACTATTTGTAGGTGATAGCTTGTTTTCCCATTTGTTCCCATGCTTCTATGAAATCTTCTTTTGGCGTTTTCTTTTTTTTACCAGATAATGGATCATTAAAGTAAATGGAATGTTCATCATATCCGGTAATTAAAACAGAATGCTCCCGCATCGTAATATTAATTGGCCCTTCCGAAGTATGCCATTCAATAAATGCTGTTTGAGGAAGTTTCTGGTACGTTGTATTCGTTATGACCCACACGGGAGTTCCCTTTGATAAATGTTGTTGGATGACTTCAAACGGTTCTCCTGTTAAATCAATGATTTTACTAGATAAATATAATTGTGCTAATGCTCTTATAGGTTTATGGTATACACCGTACCCAGGATTTTCTCTTGAAAACATATCTCCAACGAATCCTTTATTCGGATGCCCAAAATAAATTTTTCCGTTCTTGACCTCAAAGGGTGTTGGATCTTTTTTTACTTGCTTAGCAAGAGTCATCTTATCTACTTTTACTCCAGCGTAATTCAATAGCATTGCAAGAGCTGTTACTTCGCAGCCTCTAGGTAATTCTGGTAATTGAGAAAGGGTAGGAGCATCAATTGGAATCACTTCATTCTGAATTGGTAGTTCCTCATGTTTTATCTGGTTATTCTTTGTTTCAATGCCATACTTAAGTTCTTCTGCAATACTCGTTTCACTTTTCCATACAATATTTGATATAAGGTTGTAGCTAACCATTAAAAATATTAGAAATAGGAGGAAATTCAACCATGAAAGCAGATGAAATGTTGGGTAATTCCCTGGACTTTTTAATAAAAAATAGGATAGGAATATTATAGAAAACGCTAAAATGTAAGTTAGTTCAATCACATTGATTATAGCCCCCCTTGTTACTTCTCTACAGATCATAACCGTTAACTATGGAGAAACCATGGAGAATTTATGAAAAACTTTTAGATACCCATCCATAATTTCTGCATATTTTTTTGTTATACATACTTCGTACGAAAAAAATTATTCTTTGGAAGAATGGTGAAAAAATATGTGTGGGTTTGTCGGTTGTATTTTTGATTTTGAACAACAAAAAGACATTATGTGGGAAGAGAATTTTTATCAAATGAATAACCAAATTATTCATAGAGGACCGGATGATGAGGGATATTTTTTTGATGAATATGTAAGCTTCGGTTTTCGTCGCCTTAGTATTATTGATATAGAATCGGGACATCAACCACTATCATACGAGAATGACCGCTACTGGATTATTTTTAATGGTGAAATTTATAATTATTTGGAGTTAAGAGAAGAACTTATAAAAGATGGGCTTCAATTGGAAACACAATCAGATACAGAAGTGATTATTGCAATATATAGTAGAATAAGAGAACGTGTGGTAGAAAAGCTCCGAGGAATGTTTGCATTTGCAATTTGGGATAAACAAGAAAAAGAACTATTTGTGGCTCGAGACCCTTTTGGGATTAAACCACTATTTTACATGGAGAAAAGTGATCGATTGTTTGTGGCTTCAGAAAAGAAAAGCATTCTTTCTATATTAGAAAATGACCGTGTGAATCAAGAGTCGTTGCAACATTATTTAACGTTTCAGTATGTACCTGAACCATTAACAATGACAAATGATATATATAAGTTAGAACCGGGTCATTATATGAAAAAGAGGATAGGGGAGCCAATAACAATTTTTCCATATTGGAAAGTACATTTTCAACCGGTTGTAAAAGATGAAGTTGCGCATGTTTATGAAATTCAAAATGCACTCTATGATTCCGTTGAGGTCCACATGAGGAGTGATGTACCTGTAGGAGCATTCTTATCAGGTGGAATTGACTCCACTTTTATAGCTGCCATAGCAAAGGAATTTAACCCGAATTTAAAAACATTTTCTGTTGGGTTTTCTCATGAAGGATTTAGTGAAGTTGATATAGCAAAAGAGACCGCCTCAAAATTAGGGATAGAAAATATTAGTTACGTTGTCTCGCCTGAGGAGTATATGAAAGAATTACCGAGGATTATGTGGCATATGGACGACCCTTTAGCGGATCCAGCTGCAATTCCACTATACTTTATAGCACGTGAAGCTAGAAAACATGTCACGGTGGTTCTATCCGGCGAGGGAGCAGATGAACTATTCGGGGGCTACAATATTTATCGAGAGCCAGAGGCATTAAAAGTGTTTGAACAAATCCCAAGACCAATAAACAACCTTTTAAATAGGGTTGCTCGAATCTTACCAGAAGGTGTAAAAGGTAAAAGCTTTATCGAGCGTGGAACTACACCTATTGAAAAAAGGTATGTTGGGAATGCCAAAATGTTTATTGAGGAAGAGAAACAACTTCTATTAAACAAGTATAAATCAGGGATAGAATATACAACAGTGACATCTAAATATTTTGAACAATCAAAAGGTTATGTACCGGTCAATCAAATGCAATATATTGATATCCATACGTGGCTTCGAGGAGATATTTTATTAAAAGCAGACAAGATGACGATGGCTCATTCCTTAGAGTTACGTGTTCCATTTCTTGATAGAGGGGTCTTTGAAGTTGCAGCAAAAATTCCGCCAGAACTGAAAACAGCATCGCAAACGACAAAGTATGTATTACGAAAAGCAGCTGAAGGTATTGTTCCAGAGCATGTCTTACATCGTAAAAAGCTTGGATTTCCAGTTCCAATTCGCTATTGGCTCAAAAATGAAATGTATGAATGGGCGTTCAACTTAATCCAGGAAAGTCCTACAGAATATTTATTTGATAAAAAAGTGATTTTCCAATTATTAGAGGATCATTACAAAGGGAAAAGAGACTATAGCAGAAAATTGTGGACGCTTCTATCGTTTATGATTTGGCATCAAGTATTTATAGAGCAGAAATACGATTTCACACCTAGCATGGAGGATAAGAAAGAAGCAGTATCACTCATTCATTAAGAATCTTGAGTAGAGTCATCCATCTTTTAATTGTAAGGATGACTCTATTCCGTTTGTTTTATTTTAGCATGTGCCATTCTTTAAATGAACTCTGTTTGTTTTTCAAACATTCGTGCATTCAAGTTAAGTATATATTTCGTGATACGACATTATGTTTTCATTGTTGGAGATGATATCAATTATTAATGATTCATCGGTAAATGCTCAAGAGGAACAATTCATCAAAAAGAACTGGAGGGAATAAGATTGAGAAAACAAGTTTTGACAACTGGAGCAATCATCCTAATGATCATTCTTTCAGCTTGTGGTAATGAGGAAACCGAAACAGGAGAAAATACAGAACAATTACTTAGTGAACAGACAACAGATGAAATGACTGGGATAGAAGAGGGATTAGGTTCAAATGAATTTTTGGAAGGATATAAAGGGGAAATTTCCCATATACACGGTTTAGGCTATGCAGGGAATCAAAACGCTATTTTTTTTGCCACGCATGATGGATTAAAAATATTTGATAATGGAAATTGGTATAAAACAAAAGGTCAAAACAATGATTATATGGGTTTTAATGCAGTAAGCCAAGGATTTTATACGAGTGGGCACCCAGGTATGGGGGTTAATCTTTCAAATCCTCTTGGATTAAAGATGAGTAGGGATAATGGCAAGAGCTTAATCGATTTAGGATTTGAGGGGGAAAGTGATTTCCATGCAATGGGTGTTGGATATGAAAATCATACGATTTATGTGTTGAATGAATACAAAAACTCCAAAATGAATAAAGGACTTTATGTATCTAGAGATAATGGGAATTCATGGAAGAAGGTGCAAGCAAATAATTTAAATAAAAAGGTGTTGAGTATTGCAGTTCATCCAACAAATGATCTAATCATAGCAGTCGCAAGTCAGGGAGGGATTCTTCTTTCAGAAGATGGTGGAGAGAATTTTGATTATATAACTAAAGATAGTCAGGGAACTTCCGTTTATTTTTCAAAAGACATTTTATGGTATAGTGTCTATGAAGGTGACGCAAAGTTGGTAAAGTATTCTCTTCAAGATAAGCGAAAAAGTGAAGTTCCGCTTCCGAAGCTTGGACAGGATGGGATAATATATTTAGCTCAAAACCCTCAAGAACCAAAGGAAGTCGTCTTTGCTACATTTAATGGACATGTGTTTTTCTCAACGGATGGTGCAAGTGATTGGGGAAAATTGGTTTATAATGGCGTTATACAATAGTTTATTCATGAGATTGTTGACATTGTTCGGCAATCTCATTTTTGATTGTAATAGATTATTAAGCCATTTCTCTTCAAAAAAAGTTTTCTAGTTCAATGATAGTAACTAATTGATTACATCTAAATGAGGAGTTCCTCAACTCTCTATTTTTAGTAAACCTAATAAAAGATTCATTCATAATGTTGTTTTAAGGTAAGTGTTCTCCACCGTAATTTAATGAACAACTTAATTTGCGGAATATTCCGTCTAATTATAAAATAGTTAGTATCATTATAAATAATCAACATGGGAGGGGAACAGTGCTGAATATTAATAGACTTTTCTACACAATATTTACGGCATTAGCATTCAGCTTGCTACTTGCAGGGTGTTCATCAACTAACGAAAGCGATGTATCAAAAGAAGATGAAACAAAGGTAGAAGTAAGTGAAGCAACTAGTACGATGGAAGATATCCCTGGTAGTAATAATACTGAGGATTATATAGTCGAAGTGAGTGCATTTGAGATGGGGTATGACCCAAATATTATTCAACTTAAGCAGGGACAAGAGTATGAGCTCATCATGAAAAATGATGGTCAAGTATTCCATGATTTGACGTCTAAAGGTCTTGATGTTGAGATTATCTATATGAGCGAAATGGCAGATCATCCTGAAACGGTCTCATTCATCTGGAAAATGTTAGGCGGGATAAAAGTGTATGCTGATGAAGGGCATGATGAGGGAATGATGAATTCAATTCATTTAAATACTAACTCTGAGGATGTTGTTAAGATAAAGTTCATTCCGAAAGAAACAGGTGAATTCGAATTTTACTGTACAGTTCCAGGACATAAAGAGGCAGGAATGGTTGGAAAGTTTATTGTTCAATAATTAATAAGCTAGTTGAGTAAATAACATTGACATTTGAAGGAAAATTCAGTAAAATTACACCGAAATAGTATAAAAGGAGGTCACGTAACATGAAAACAGTAAAAACGTATGTTCAAACAAAATTTCATAAACAGGATTACGTGACCACATTAAGCATGTAGTTTCTATATGTCTTGTTAGATATTTTTACGCAGGTCACGGATCAAATATCGTGAGCTGCGTTTTTTATTTATCAAAGAGTATGCCTAGGCGCATCGCAGTCTTGCGGTGCGTTTTTTTGTTGTTACAGAAAGTTTACGTTCAATAAAGTGTTAAAGTATTCTCTTTACAGTTTTTTGGTGTCTAGCTCCAAGCGCCATCAGCGACGGAAGCCTCTTTGCAGGTCCTCCAGCGCCCTTCGCCTAAGGACTTGCGCTTTGGGCTTTTCTTATTTGCTTTATTTTGGATACCGAAGCTTTTGCTTTGAGTATATAAAAATATTTTAAATTCAGGAGGTAGATGTTCATGCTTGTAATCATTAGTAAGAAATTTGAGGGAGATTTTGATGGTGGCTAGGTTGTTTGAATAAATGAAAAAGTGGTGATCATCTTGAAATGGAAAGATTGGGATTTAAACTTAAAGATACGCCTTCTTGGAGAAGGGGTTATCAATATTTTATTTTGGATGTATTTTCCGTTTATGTCGATTTATTTTGCCGAGTCATTTGGAAAAGTGACAGCTGGCATGTTGTTAATTGTTTCTCAACTGTTTGGAGTCTTTGCCAATTTACTAGGTGGTTATTTAGCTGACCATATTGGAAGGAAAAAAATGATGGTGTCTTCCTATGTTGGAGCAGGGAGTGCTTTTGTTTTATTTGCGTTCGCTAATTCCCCTTGGTACAATTCGCCCATTCTTACATTCGTCGCATTTTCGTTATTAGGAATATTTTCAATGCTCTATTGGCCGGCCAGTCATGCGATGGTGGCGGACGTCGTACCAGAGCAACATCGAAATGCCGTGTTTGCCGTTTTTTATACAGCCATTAATATTACGGTCGTAATCGGTCCATTACTCGGGAGTTTATTTTTCTTCCAATATCGATTTGAACTGTTGCTAACCGGAATGATGATTAGTTTCGTCTTCGCTTTTATTTTGTGGAAGTATATTCGCGAAACGGCACCGAAAAAACACGTGATTAGCCAACAAAGAGGCGGAAAACGACCATGGTATGAATATGTGAAAGACCAAGTAAGTTCCTATCGAATCATTACGACGGATAAGGTGTTTCTTCTTTTTATTATCGCAGGTATTTTAGTTGCACAAACATTTATGCAGCTTGATTTGTTAATCGCTGTATATGTGTCGGAAATGGTCCCAGACCAAACGCTATTTTCCTATACAATTACAGGTGAAAAGTTATTCGGGATTTTAATATCTGAAAACGGGCTACTTGTCGCCTTGTTTACGGTTGTGATGACGAGATGGATGAGTCGATATAAGGAGAAGTCCGTCTTTATTGGGTCTGCGGTTACGTATGGGATTGGAATGATCCTGTTTGCTCATTCCATGAATATGTTTTTCTTAATGTTTGCGATGCTTATCTTTACAATTGGTGAATTGATGGTCGTAGGGGTTCAGCAAGGGTTTGTGTCTAAATTAGCCCCTGAAGATATGAGAGGGCAATATTTTGCAGCTTCAGATTTGCGATTTACCATTGGGCGTACGATTGCACCTATTGCAATACCTCTTACGACCATGATTGGCTTTACCTTTACATTTTATAGCATTGCCTTTCTAGCTTTCGTGAGTGCTATTATATATTGGAGGATGTTTTATTTGGTAGACCGCCAGCCTGTAAAACAAAAGGCGGTTGTGCAACAATAAAGGGATAGGAGAGGCTGAGTCAAAAGTTCATTAAGATATGACTTTTGAGGCTCATGCCTCTTTTTGTTTTAGGATTTGACTTAATATGGGTATTTTGTGGAAAAAACATGAAATAAATGTTTTGTTTGAGTTCGTTCGCAATTTTTCTAGAGGAATAAATCCCTTTAAAGTTTAAAAATAAAAGAACTTTCAATATCATTTTTGGATGTTAAGGAGGACGAGGGAGAAGAAAAAGAATTAATGGGTTTATGTTTACTCTTTATACAATAAGAAAGGTTTTTACCTTTTAGTTGTGTTGTGGAGGTGACTTCCTCCCCGCGGAAAGCAAGTGTCTGGAGCGCAATGTTCAGATTGATTTTAAAAATGTCTGAAAAAGCAACAATCTATATGAAATCAGCCTTCTTTTTCACTTGCCAGTTTTCGTATAAATGAAATAATTGACCAAAGGCGGTGACTTCTGCGGGACCAGCACGAGCTGAAGCCCCCGCAGACGAACTTGTGACCTCTGCGAAAAGCGTCCACCTTTCGCAATGATGTGTATGCCCAAAAAGATCCTTGTATTTTCAAACAAAGAATGAGTGTCCCCAGCTACTATTGTGACACCCTCATATTTTTTCTTTTGCCGAATGGTTCGGTAGAAGAGTTCATATCGATATTTCTCGTTTCGTTTGTTTTCCTTTCACTTACATGATGCGTACAAGCTATGCATATACTAAAGCAGAGAAGCGATGTACGTGAATCGATTCAGCTGTTGAATTTTAAGACGAAAGGAAGGCTAATTCATGCAAAAAAGATTTTTCTCAATATTACTCACAGTCGGTGTTCTCGTTGGGGTCGTTTATTTCATTCCAGTTGAAAAAAATGAGGTTCCTTTCGAACATGAAGAGGCGGTTCCTACAATGGCAAATGCAGCCGAATCGAACCCTCTAATGGAACATCCTGATTTTGAAAAAGTGATGCAAGCATATGAGTTGATTTCGGAGAAGTATGTGGAAGAAATAGAAGGCGAGGAACTACTTAAAGGAGCCATACAAGGCATGTTATCGGCCTTGGAAGATCCATACTCCGTTTATATGGATAAAGAAACGACCGAACAATTTACTCAGTCGCTCGGGTCTTCTTTTGAAGGAATTGGGGCTGAAGTTGGCATGAACAACGGAAAAATGATCATCGTCTCTCCATTTAAAAACTCTCCTGCTGAAAAGGCTGGGTTAAAACCGAATGATGAAATTATTAAAATCGACGAAATAACAGTGGAAGGGTTAAATCTTCATGAAGCCGTCTTGAAAATCCGAGGTGAAAAGGGAACGACTGTTAAGCTAACCGTTGAAAGAGCGGGCCATAAAGAACCATTAGTCTTTCATGTAAAACGTGATGAAATCCCAATTGAGACAGTCTTTAGTACGATTGAGAAGAAAAATGGCAAAAATATTGGTGTCATTGAAATTACTTCTTTTTCTGAAAATACGGCAAAAGACTTTGAAAAGGAGTTATTGAAGCTAGAAAAAGAAGGAATGGACGGTCTTGTGTTGGATGTGCGGGGAAATCCGGGAGGGTATTTACAATCAGTCGAAGCCATTCTTCACCACTTTATCCCGAACACAAAGCCATATATCCAAATTGAAAACCGAAACGGAGAGCGACAAATGTATCACTCCGATTTAAAAGAAAAGAAAGCTTACCCGATAACCGTTATTGTGGATAAGGGTAGCGCATCGGCTTCTGAGATTTTGGCAGGTGCTATGAAAGAAGCAGGCGGCTATGACATTGTAGGTGAAACATCCTTCGGAAAAGGAACCGTTCAGCAAGCTATTCCGATGGAGGATGGAAGCAATATTAAATTAACGTTATACAAATGGCTTACACCAGATGGTCATTGGATTCATCAAAAAGGGGTAGAACCGACGGTAGAAGTGAAGCAGCCGGATTATTTTAAGGCGCCCCCTCTACAAGTGGGCCATGTTTTAACGAGAGATATGAACAACGAACAAGTTCAAATTGCCCAACTACTTTTATCAGGTATCGGATTTGAGACAGGGCGGCAAGATGGATATTTTGATGAGAAAACAGCTACAGCAGTTAAGGCATTTCAGCAAGTAAACGAGCTTCCACAATCGGGAGATATTGATGCGAAAACGGCTGAGAAAATCAATGAGCATGTTCAATTAGAACGTACGAAGAAGGAAAATGATTTACAATTAAGAACGGCTATTCAATTAGTTGCAACAAACTGACGGGTTGTGTCTAATAAATTGGAGGGGAAAAGCATATTGTTTTTCTCCTCTTTTTTAACGGAAGAATGGTGGCGGGAACAGACTGAGAAATAAGCTGTACTTTAAGGGTAGCTCGTTTTCAAATAAATTTCTAATAACCAGAATGTTCATAAAACAAAAATGGAAAAGTAATGTAAATATTAAAATTAATTAACAAAAAAATGAAATTACCCTTTTTTCATTTCAGTATGATAAAATAATTTCAAAAATTATAATCATTTAGCTTTTGGTGAAAGCGCAATCCACACAAAAGCCGTTTCGTGCTAAATGGATGAATACATAATAGATATAGAAAAGGATGTTGTACAATTGAGCAAGAGATCTAGCACCATTCGTAAAGAAAACTATGAAAAACTGCTTTTACAATTCAAAGAGATGGATATGGCCTTCCAACTTTCGAATGTGCGTGTGTACAAAGGAGTTCAACACTTTTGTGTATACTTAGCGAACTATACATCTATCACGGATGTCGATCAAATTGATCGTGATTGTGTTGAACAATTCCTCAAATACTTAGTCGAAAATCAAAAACGTCTTCATGTGACGTTAACGGATATAAAGAAAACCATTGTATTTATTCAAGAAGTAACAAAAATATCATCGGGTGATCACTTATTTGATTTTTCGTTATCAAATGTATCTCTTTGGTCGAATTTAAAATAAATGGATGTTGAAGAGCGAATGACTTTGGTAGAATAATAGAAAAGGAATCATTTGCTCGAGGTGGTGGGTCCATTTTGATAGAACAGTGGCTCGTTGAAGGAATAAAAGGGATTGGTCGTTACTTTTTACATCCCTTTGTCTATTATTTTATTTTATATTCTCTCGTCATAAGTCACTTGAAAATTAAAAGAGAGAGAGCTTCCTTTCATACGCGTGTGTATGATTATTGGGATGACGTCAGATTTACGTATAAAAATGGCTTTTTAGCGGGAATCATTTTATCCTTGATTACGGTAATTCTCGGGGTTACGCTCCCTTTTGGCACCGTCTTAGTTTGGACAATTGTCACGTTTTTATTTAGTTTACTTGTAAAGCCTCGTTGGTTATCGGCTGCGTTTACGATTGGTGTGACAACCTTTCTTGTTGCCGTCTTGATGAAATGGGGTGCGTATCCATCGTGGATGGATCAATTCCTCGTTGGAATCAATGAAACAAATTTTCAAATGCTCGCCATTTTAATCGTGCTTCTTATTCTAGCTGAAGGAATTCTTGTGTATCAAACAGCTCATAAGCGCACGACACCGTTCTTGGTCAAAAGTAGTCGAGGGCTTCCAATTGGTAATCATGAGGCGAAAAGAACGTGGATTTTACCGCTATTGTTGCTTGTTCCGGGAGGAAATTTTATTTCGCCATCCGGCTGGTGGCCGGTGTTATCGATACACGACCAAACGTACTTAATCCTAGTCGTTCCTTTCGTACTTGGGTTTCAACAGCGTGTACAAGGTTCACTTCCAGAAGAAAGCATTCGTACGACTGGAAAGCGTATTGTTTGGCTTGCTGTTGCTTGCATCGCACCGTTAGTTGTCTCCTTTTGGTACCCGCTATTCGCGTTTGTGACGGTGTTTGTCGCATTAGTAGGACGTGAGCTCATAACGGTTAAGCAACGTTTAAATGACGATTCTGCTGCCTTTTTCTTTTCTAAGCGGGATGAAGGACTGATGGTGCTTGGCATCTTGCCGAATTCTCCAGCAGAGAAGATGAATTTGCAAGTAGGGGAAACGATTTTAAAAGTTAACGGATTCCAAGTAAAGTCTGACAGTGAATTTTATGAAGCGCTCCAAAAAAACCGCGCGTACTGTAAGCTTGAAATTAAAGACTTAAATGGTGAAATTCGTTTTAGTCAAGGAGCGTTATATGAAGGAAGTCATCATGAATTAGGGATATTATTTGTTGAAGACCATCCGAAATGGAAGGAAAGTCGCGTGCCTTCATAAAAAAGTAGGGCTTGCGCGTGAGATTATCACCGTAAAAGACAAAAGCAAGTGGGGACCATTACTCGTTTTCTCCACTTGCTTTTTTTGCTGTTACAGAAAGTTTAAGTCCAATAAAGTGTTAAAGGATTCTCTTTACCGTTTTTTTGGTGTCTAGCTCCAAGCGCCACCAGCTCGAGTCGCTTCGGCCCTGCTGTGGCGATGGAAGCCTCCTCGCAGGTCCTCCAGCTCCCTTCGCCTAAGGACTTGCGCTTTGCGCTTTTTCTGTGAAAATAAAAATTACCTATGAGCTGAATGAGCGATCATGATAGGTAGATGGTAGAAAGAAAAAACCCCGGAGAGAATAAATTTTCATGTCCGGAGTGTGAGTGTAAAATCATGTATGTGTCTTATATACATTATCATGAGTTGATGAGATCCTTAAAGCTTCCGCCATTCTCAAACCAAAAACTACAATCTTCAATTTAAGAGTTTTCGATATCGCTTTTTTCAATATGGTATCCATGATCGTCTTTAATGGATCGGACAAACATGGTGAGAAGGGTAATAATCATCCCAACAATGAACCCAATTATTCCAAGCGGCATGTCGTTTTTGTAGATGATGCTTAAGCCGGCGATAAACAGCCCGAGCGACATGAAGAATGGTAGGATGCTTGAATTTGGCATGTGTATATCTTGAATGGGTTCAGCAGGTGTTAATTCTTTTCTCCCTTCCTGTTTTTCAATCCACCAAGGATCAAGCCCTTTTACAAGGGGCGTTTGCTTGAAATTGTATTCTGGTGGCGGGGAAGGTAGAGCCCATTCCATTGCTCGAGCGTCCCATGGATCGTTGCTAACTTTTTCACCTTTCGCAAAAGCGAGCACAATCATAATTAGTATGATAATCGTCCCTGCTGTCATAAAAATCGCACCCACAGTACTGATGAGGTTCCCTAGTTCGTACCCTTGATTCGGTAAATACGTAAAAATTCTCCGAGGCATACCCCACATTCCTAAAAAGTGCTGAATGAAAAACGTTAAATGAAATCCGATAAAAAATAACCAAAAGGCGATTTTCCCTAGCGTCTCATTGAGCATGGTTCCGAACATTTTCGGCCACCAAAAATGAAGAGCTGAAAACACGGCAAAGGCAACTCCCCCAACCAGTACGTAATGGAAATGGGCTACGACAAAGTAGCTGTCATGGAATTGATAGTCGGCAGGTGCAACAGCAACCATCACTCCAGTCACACCACCAATCGTAAAGGAAACGATAAAAGCGACAGCCCATAACATGGCGGCAGTAAATCGAATATTTCCACCCCACATCGTAAACAGCCAGTTAAAAATTTTAATCCCCGTTGGTACAGCAATAAGCATCGTCGAAAGGGCAAATATGGAGTTCGCTATTGGACCTAACCCCGTTGTAAACATGTGATGGGCCCATACCATAAATCCGACAAACCCAATTAAAACAGTCGCAAAAACCATCGACGTATAACCGAACAGTCGCTTACTTGAGAAAGCGGGGATGACTTCTGAGAAAATCCCGAAGGCCGGAAGCATTAAGAGATAAACCTCTGGATGACCGAAAATCCAAAATAAATGCTCCCATACGACAGAATTTCCTCCTAACGAAATATTAAAAAAAGCTGTTCCAAAAAGTCGTTCAAATGTTAAAAAGAGCAACGCAATCGTTAACACAGGAAATGCGAATAAAATAAGAGCAGACGAAACAAACGTCGACCATGTGAATAGAGGCATCCGCATATACGTCATTCCTGGTGCTCGCATGTTAATAATCGTGGTCATGAAATTAATGGCTGAAATAAGTGTCCCAATTCCGGAAATTTGCAACCCAATCGTGTAAAATTCCGTTCCGTGATTCGGATTTTCCATTGCTAGCGTTGTATACGATGTCCATCCTGCATCAGGTGCTCCCCCTAAAAACCAGCTTAAATTGAGCAGCAATCCCCCAAATAGAAAAAGCCAAAAGCCGAGTGAATTTAGAAATGGAAAAGCTACATCTCTCGCTCCAATCTGCAAGGGGACAATCGCATTCATAAAGGCAAACAAAATAGGAGTAGCCGCCAAAAATAGCATTGTCGTTCCATGCATCGTTAATAATTGATTATAAAAGCCAGCTGAAACAAAATCGTTTTGTGGGACCATTAATTGAATACGAATTAATAATGCTTCTAAGCCTGCAAGAAGAAAGAAAAAGAGGCCAGAAAATAAATAAAGATGTGCAATTTTTTTGTGATCTACCGTTGTTAAATAATCGAGAATAACATTGCTTTTGTAACGCGTCGTCATGTCCAAGCTGTTGTTCCTCCTTACCATTCATTCACCTAGATATCCACATTTTGTGCAATGTGGAGACTTTTATTCATTCAGAAAGGATTTATTGTCTTTTCGCGTTTTGCCAAGCATTCCTGCTACATTGATGGAGTCTACTACATGCTCTCGCTTACTCCATTTGGCTAGGAAGCTCGCCAAAGCAATCAAGTGTACGATAAGTTGCGAGCTTAATAAGAAATAGATACCTAAATTTAAATGCTCTTTTTCAATTGTTGGAAGCTTGCAAATGAATAAGAGGTATATCATACATGTCGTTATGACGAAGTTATAGATAACTTGAATGGTTGCATGCTTTTCCCTCGGTTGATGAGTAAAAATAGATGGAATGATAATATTCCACCACAATAAATAGGCACAAAAGAAAAGGAAAGCATGGATAACAGGATACATGTTTGAAGAAGGGTTAACGATTGCCAACATAAAAAAGAAAGAAAAAAAGATTCCTCTTGCTGTAGAAGGTTTCGTAAAAAAGAGAATGTATCTTCTCGTCTTATAATGCCAGTAAAGTCGTCGTAAACTTTTTTTCCATGCTAGTAGTAAAAGAGGGGGAGCAACATACCACATCATAGTTCCGTACACCATCTCGAATACGAAAGGGTGGATTGATAAGAGGGGAACGATGTGTGCGAACAAAATGAAGAAAGCTCCGCTACAGACAAAAAACACTTCTTGTTTTGTAAGCTTCTCCATCCGTTTATGAACTTGAAAGGTAACATAATTAATGACAGAAAATAAACCAATACCAATTCCAATGATAACTGTTTCGTGTGTGATCTCCATCAAACAAGGACCTCTCCTTCATTATTTAAATCCATCATTAATCTGTATTAGAAAAGGGGAATCTATACATGATTTTTATTTTTAGTAAAATCATTTCTGATGATTGTTGCTTTTAGTGTCTATAAAATACCCTGTTCAGATGCGGTTTCACTCTTTGTTAATCAAGTGGAAGGTGCTTGATTCCTATCGAGAAGGTCAAGTACCTCTCTGCGGAAAGCAATTGTCCTTAGCGTGATGGTAAGAGTTCATTTTAAAAAGGTCTTACTAAAAAATCGATAGTTTTCCTTGTTTGGTAAGATAAAAGAGTGAAATTTATATCACGAAAAAGTAGATTCAAGAAGAAGCAGGTGATGAAATGATTGCAAAAGCAAAGGAAGTTTTGCAAACCTTTTTCGGCTACGAGCAGTTTCGAGAAGGGCAAAAGGAGATTGTTGAAAAGGTATTAAAAGGGCATGATACCATTGGAATTTTACCGACTGGAGGTGGAAAATCCATATGTTATCAAGTACCAGCCTTATGTTTAGAGGGAATTACACTTGTCATTTCCCCCCTCATCTCCTTAATGAAAGA
Source organism: Bacillus kexueae (assembly GCF_022809095.1). GTDB lineage: Bacteria > Bacillota > Bacilli > Bacillales > Aeribacillaceae > Bacillus_BZ > Bacillus_BZ kexueae. The sequence goes on along the minus strand of NZ_JALAZE010000011.1, from coordinate 46,905 downwards.
CCAAGTTGATTCGTTAGCGCAAAGTGGAATCCATGCAACTTACATCAATAGCTCACTAACAGGAGAAGAAATCGATCAGCGAATTATGAAGGTGAAAAAAGGAGAATATCGATTACTGTACATTGCTCCTGAACGACTAGAGTCTCCATCGTTTCTCTCTTTCTTACAAGATCTCCCGTTATCCATTGTCGCCATTGATGAAGCACATTGTGTTTCCCAATGGGGGCATGACTTTCGCCCGCATTATCGTATGATTCGCCCGATGCTTGATGAGCTAGAACAAAAACCGATTGTAGTTGCATTAACTGCCACAGCTACACCTGAAGTGCTTCAAGATATTCAAAATCATTTTCGAATTGAACGAGTGAATGTAGTGATGACTGGTTTCGCACGTTCCAATCTTTCCTTTAACGTTGTAAAAGGTGTTAAAAAACAAGCGTTTCTATTTGAATATATAGAGAAGAACAAACATCAGTCTGGAATTATTTATGCAGCCACGAAAAAGGAAGTTGATCACCTTCATTCTTTTCTCCAGAAACAAAACATTTCGGTTGCCAAATACCACGCAGGCATGGATAAAGAAGAGAGGGGAGAAGAGCAAGAACGCTTTTTACATGATGATGCACAAGTGATGGTGGCGACCAATGCATTTGGGATGGGAATTGACAAATCCAACGTCCGTTATGTCCTGCATTATAATATGCCGAAAAATATGGAATCATATTATCAAGAAGCTGGGCGAGCGGGCAGAGATGGTGAACAAAGCGAGTGTGTGTTGTTATTTTCGCCGCAAGATATTCAAACGCAAAAATTTTTGCTTGAACAATCTCATTTTCAAGAAGAACTAAAGGAAAAAGAATATGAAAAACTTAAACAAATGGTTGATTATTGTCATACCGAATCTTGTTTACAGCGATATATTTTAACATATTTTGGAGATGAAACGACCGTTACTTGTGGAAAGTGTATGAACTGCTTGGATGACCGTCCTAAAATTGATGTGACAACTGAGGCGCAAATGATTTTATCTTGTATAAAGCGAATGGGTGAAAAGTTTGGCAAAACGCTCGTTGCTCAAGTACTAAAAGGATCCAAAAATAAACGGGTGTTGGAAATGAATTTCACAAAACTATCTACTTATGGATTGCTTAAAAAACATTCCGAAAAGGATATCGTTCACTTAATAGATTTCCTCATTGCAGAAGGGTTTGCTGATTTAAAAGGAGATCAATATCCGGTCGTCATCTTAAATGAACAATCGAAAATGGTGCTAATGGGAGAACGAAGGGTGTGGAAAAGGAAAATTATGACAACAGAGAAAATTGTCGTCGACGATGAACTATTTGAGCGGTTGAGAAAACTACGCAAAAGAATAGCAGAACAAGAAAAAGTGCCACCGTTCGTAATTTTTGCTGATAGTGCTTTAAAAGATATGAGCAGAAGATTACCAACCACCATTGACCAATTTCTGATGGTGAAAGGAGTCGGTCGAAAAAAAGCAGAAGCATATGGAGATTTATTTTTAAGCACCATTCGAGCATTCATTGAAGAAAAAGGGATTCATCCGGAAGCATCTATGAAGGAGCAAAAGCAAAACAACAACGAAGCCCCAAGCTATAAGCAATCCTTCCAACAATTTCAAACCGGAAAATGCATTGAGGACATTGCAAAGGAACGGGGGATGTCTGTCGTGACCATTGAAAATCATGTGTTTCGTTCTATTCAAGAAGGTCAATCAATAGAATGGAGTCGCCTCATTTCAGCGAATCATGAAGAAATAATTTTAGAGAAAATAAAAGAAATTGGAAAGGAAAAATTAAAGCCGTTAAAAGAAGCGTTACCTGAAGACATTACGTATCGAGAAATAAAAGCTGTTATTCTGAAATACTCTTTATCTAAAGCTCTTTTCTAAAGGATTGTTGCTTTAGTACATTGTTCAGAATCGTATTTACACGATGTAATGAAGCAGGAGACACGTGCCTCCTGCGGGATGTAGAGGAAAGGACGAGACCCCACATGCGCATGCCGAAGAGGCTCGTAGAAAAGTGGAGGCGACTGTCCAGCCACGAGAGGCTCTCCCGTACTGAGATATAGGAGATACTGCGAGTAAATCGAGCAGATATCGACTTATCGTAGGGAGGGAGAGCATCGTTCGCTAGACGCTAGGAGCCGAAACTAGACACCTCCTCGCGGAAAGCACGTGTCTGGAGCGCAATGTCCACAATTGATTTTAAAAAAATGTCTGAGAAAACAACAATCTATACGAAAACAGCCTTATCTAATTAACTGTACCCTTAGTTCCTTTCCTTTGAACAAAGTGCTAAGATAAAAGAATATCGTTAAATTTAATTTAGAACGGGGATTATCATGACACGGAAGAAAAAATTCAGTGAAGAGGAAATTATGCAGGCAACCGAAGAATTGCTCTTAGAGCGTGGTTATGATCATTTCCACTTTAAAGCTCTTTCGGAACGATTGGCGATTTCTCGGAGTACGATTTATGAGTATTATGCAAACAAAGAAGAACTAATCAAAGTTTACATGCAAAAAATTATGCAGTCGATTTTTACGGAACTGGAGCAAATTGAAAAAGAAGACGCTCCGTTAACGCAGTTGAAGCAAATACTTCAGCTCTTTTTAAAGTATTACAAGATTAGACACGTTTTTCATAGTCAGCAGTTCGTGTTTTCAGAAAACATGAGAGACATGTTCAAAGAATTTGAGCGTATTCGTATGATTATTGTCCAAATTATTCGACGAGGGCAAGAGCTTGAACTAATACGGACAGATATACCGGAAGATATGATGGTAAACTTATTTTTTTATGCGATTGAAATGCCGAATTGGCAAGGGGCATCCGTGGAAGAAATGAGTGAAAACTTATATAAAATTTTTGTCGAAGGAATTAAACGATAAAATCTTCTCTTTTAATTGACACATGTGTCGGGTTCTGTTTTAATTAAACTGACACGTGTGTCAATTTTTTTGAGGGGAGCTAAAGAATGAATTTTTTAACGAAGTTTAGCTTGAAAAACGCCGTAGCAGTATTCATTATTTCATTTCTATTTATTTTAGGAGGATTGTATTCATTTAATAAGCTGAAAGTCGATTTGTTACCAAACATTGAATTTCCACAGCTTTCAGTTGAAATTATTTACCCAGGTGCATCACCAGAAGATATTAACGAACAAGTGACAGAAAAGCTTGAAAGTCGTTTTAAATCCATTGAAGGACTAAAATCGATGCAAAGCTCCTCGTTTGAAAGCATCGCTATAATCAACTTAGAGTTTCCTTTTAATACTGATATAGATGAAGTAGAGCAAAAAGTGAATGAATATTTGGGAGACGCTGACCTTCCTGAAGTCGTTCAGACGCAAGTGAATCGCTTCTCATTTGGTACATTCCCGATTTACAATATTTCGCTTTTTGCGAAAGATGATGCGGATTTAGAGGCCATTATTGAGGAAGAAATCATCCCAGATTTAAATAAAATTGAAGGCATTAATAGTGTATCGGTCGGAGGATTAAAGGAAGAGCTGCTTCAGATTACTATTGATAAAGAAAAAGCGCTGGCAGCGGGCTTAAGTTTAGACCAGATTAAACAACAAATTAATCAAAAATATTTATCGTTTCCAGCAGGAAACATTGGGGTTGATGAATTAAATATTCCAATTCGTGTTCAAGAGAGCATGGATGCGATAGAAGAGCTTGAAAAATTACAGCTACAATCAACGTTTGCGCAAGGGAACGCTCAACCGATTAGCTTGAAAGACATTGCGATAATTGAAAAAATAACGGATCAACCTGAGCTAACCCGCTATAATTTACAAGAGTCGTTGTCGATGGCGATTACGAAAAAGCAAGATGCGAATACCGTTCAAGTCGCGAATGAAGTTATCGAAGTTTTAAACGCGTACTCGGATGAAGTTGACTACGCCATTGGATTTGATTCAGCAGAGGGAATAGAAAAGTCGGTTCAAACGCTAATTAAAGAAGGTTTACTTGGTGCCCTTTTCGCATCGGTAGCTGTACTACTGTTTTTACGCAATGTACGGGCAACCATTATCGCGATTATCTCCATTCCACTATCCTTGCTCGTTGCATCGATCTTCTTATATCGTTTAGATATTTCATTAAACATTATGACGCTCGGTGGAATGGCTGTTGCGGTTGGACGTGTTGTTGATGACAGTATTGTTGTCATCGAAAACATTTTTAGGCGGGTCCGTAAGTCAAAGTCAAAAATAAATGATGAAATCATTCTCGATTCTACGAAAGAAATTTTAAAGGCTATTACATCATCAACGATTACAACGATGGTTGTTTTCTTACCATTAGGATTCGTTGGCGGAATTACGGGTGAGTTTTTCTTACCATTTGCCTTAACGGTTGTCATCGCCTTATTTATGTCTTTAATTGTATCGATAACGATTGTCCCGATATTAGCCAAGTTTTCATTTAAAAAAGTGCCACAAGAAGAAAAAGAAACGAGATTGCAGCGGTTATATGAAAAAGCGATCGATTGGTCCTTATCTCATAAAATTGTTGTCATTATCCTTTCGATTGCGCTGTTAGGTGGCTCTTTTGCCATTGTTCCTCAACTTGGGTTTGTCTTTATTCCAAATGAAGAACAGAAATCTTTGATTGCTAGCGTAGAATTACCGTCATCTACTTCTTTAGAGAAGACAAATGAAGTGTCACTTCAGTTAGAAGAAATGTTTGACGAACGAGGAGAAATCGTAGAAGTTACGGCGGGTGTTGGAAGTCGCGATTTCCGAACAGGCTTAAAACGTCAAAATCAAGCGAGTTACTTCTTAACGTTAGATGAAGACGTCGAAGTTCGAGATTTTATCGCTGAGCTTGAAAAAGACATGGAGGCCATTGTATTTGAGGAATCGCCAAATGCCAAATTAGGTGTTCAAGAACTTGAATCAGGAGGACCTCCTTCCAATAACAACGTAAATATTAACTTATATTCCACAGAATTAGCTGACTTACAGGAAGCTTCGAAAAAAGTGGAAGCGTATATGCTTGAACAAAAAGACTTAAAATATGTGACGAACAACTTCTCAGAAAAGCAAACACAAATCGTCGTAGACATTGATTCGGAAAAGTCTGCTCAGTACGGATTATCTGGCTTTCAAATTTTAGGAACGGTTGCCGATCAAACAAAGCCGGTTGAGGTTGGGACACTAACGTTGGACGGTGAAGATCGTTCAGTTCAATTGGCTTATGACGAAGACTTAACGTCTTTATCAGAACTGGAAGAAACGGTGCTCTTCTCCACTCAAGGTCCTGTTGTCCTTAAAGAAGTTGCGGACGTACAGGAGGTTGAAACGTTTACGTCGATTCAAAAGCTTGACGGAAAAGTTTTCGCCCAAGTATCTGCTCAAATTGACTCAGATAACATTCAAGTGGTGACACAAGAAGTCATTGCAGGTGTTGAAAAATTAGATCTCCCGGACAGTGTTTCGTTAGAAGGGGGCGGAGGTAGTGATGAAACGGTTGAGACATTCCAGCAGCTAGGCCTTGCGATTCTTGTTGCAATCGGACTTGTGTACATTACCATGCTCATCACCTTTGGAAAAGCGCGAATTCCGTTTATCATTTTAACATCACTCATCTTTGTACCAATCGGATCCTTAATTGGATTATTCATTGCCAATGAACCGATGTCGGTAAGTGTTATGATTGGGTTCTTAATGTTAATCGGTATCGTGACAACGAATGCAATTGTCTTGGTGGATCGAATTGGGCAAAATCGAGAAGAAAAAGGAATGGCGATTAGAGAAGCTTTAATTGAAGCGGGCAAGACTAGACTTCGTCCGATTTTAATGACAGCTTTCGCGACGATTGCAGCGCTGATTCCGTTAGCACTCACAACTTCTTCTGGAACATTGATTTCAAAAGGGCTTGCCATCACAGTAATTGGTGGATTGACGTCATCTACGTTGCTCACGCTAATCATCGTCCCAGTCGTGTATGAATTATTCTTCTTCAAACAAGTGAAAAAAGAACGAAGAAAAGTAGCGTCCGATTTGGATATGTAATACTGTTCAATCGTTCAAAAACGAACCTTTAAGAATGTGGGAAAATCTCCATTCTTAAAGGTTTTTTTGTTGGTGATTAAATTGTCTGAAAAGTAAAAGATTTTACGAGATAACCGATATTAAAAATGTACACTTTTTTTGAAGGGGAGTTAACATGAGTGAAATCGCTATTTTGAAAGAAAAAGATTTGAGTCAAAAAAATACGATTATTCTTTATACGTTTACCGTCGCATTTATGGCTGCGATTGCTCATTCCTTGATGGAAGGTGATCGCGCGAAAATTATGTTCTACCTTTTAGCGACAATTAGTTTGTTGGTGATTTATTTTGTTACTCAAGTATGGTTGAAACGAAAAATACTTTTTCCCTATCTTTTCACCGTCGTCAACTACGGAGTTATGATTTCTTCGATTTTCTTATTCGGTGGAAGGGTTACAACCGTTGCGATTTTTTTCCTTCTCGGTTTATGTACTGCCATTCACTTTTATCGTAAGTTGTTTTTTATCGGTTATGCTCTCGGGTTTATCGGCATGATTGCCAATATTTCATTTGCTACGAATGAATCAGTCGTTCTCATTCATAATGCATCATCTCTTTATTTGACATATATTTTATTAGGAATGGTTCTTTTCATTATCATTCGTTTAAATGAGCGTCAGTTCACACAAGTAGAGAAGCTATTGCTTTCGGCTGAAGCTGACGCTGAGCATAAAGAGCAGCAAAAGAGAAAGCTAGAAGAGAATGTTAAGGTGATGTTACGACACATTGATACAGTGAACACACAAGTCAGTCAAAATGTGCACTCGCAACTAGAAATTCGCCAAACCATTCAAGAAATGGCAGCGGGAAGTCAAAATCAAAGTGATGATATCCAAAATATTGCACGTCATGCAAGTGAAACGATGGATACGATGGGGTTATTGGTGAAGTTCTCTAATGAACTCATGCATGAAGTTCAAGAGTCAGAGCAGTCAGCACGAGCAGGCGAATCACAGATGAAGAGACTGGAACAATCAATGAATGAGTTAATGGACTTGATGAAAACGCTTAACCAAACATTTCAACAGTTATCAACAAAAGTGAAGGAAACGAATTCCTTTGCTGATAGCATTCAAAAAATTACGGAGCAGACAAATTTACTTGCCTTAAATGCTTCGATTGAAGCGGCAAGAGCAGGAGAGTCAGGAAAAGGATTCGCAGTTGTCGCACAAGAGATTCGAAAGCTAGCAGATATGACACGGCAAACAGCTGAACGAATTACCGAAAACTTACGAGAGTTAAATGGAAAGAATGAAGAAGCTGTTCAACAAATGTTTGTTAGTCATCAGCGGATAGAAGAAAACGTACAAGCTTCGACCATTGCGGCATCATCGTTCGAAAAAGTAGCGACAACATTTATCCGAATGTCAGCTAAATTTGATGAATTTTCAACTCTATCATCGGAAGTTCTACGAAAGTCACAACATGTGGAAAATTCGACGGAATCCTTAGCGGCTGTAATAGAGGAGGCGGCTGCCTCATTAGAAGAAATGAGTGCGGTTGTTGACCAGCTCACAATTGAAAACGAAAAAATTGCAGATAACATGAGGGTAACAGCTTCAAAAGCAGACGATATTCGTCATTCTTTAACCTAGTCTTAAATCCGTTGAATGATTGGTTCCCTTTCCCTATAATGAAACTATCATAAGCGATAGCTGAGAGAGGTTACCAAATGTTTAAACTAATTGTAGCGGCCTTTATGCCATTTTTACTAGTATTATTTTTTGATCGTGTAACGTATAACCATTATGTAGCGACAGCGTTAACCGGTGCGTTAATCATTGCTTCCTACTACGCTGGCTATATGGACTCAATCTATGTTGGCCTATTAGATGTGGCGAGTTTAATAGGAGGATTTATCGTCGCAAAAAATAAAAGAGAACAAAGGGAATAAAACGGAGGCTGTCCAAAAAGTACAGCCTCTTTTTTATCGTAAATTAAATTCGATTAATCTCATCCGGTGGCGGACGCTTTCCTCAGGGAAGGCCTCAGCCTCCCTGGACTCCCATGATCGTCTGTCGCCGCCACCTTTCAAAACCAATTAAAGAAATTCTAGCTACTTTTCTCCCCTCATTCCATTTAGCGACTTATCAGACAGCCCCTTTTTTCATTTTCCCATGACAGGTTTTGATTTTATGAAAATGGATATGGATAGAGAAGAACGTATTGTCAAAAGAAATAGTTTTATTTCAATTACCTAGGAGCAAAAGGCGCTGACACCAGCGGGATCAGTAAACTAGGCAAACCCCGCAGAACGCTGGATGACGGGCAAGAAGGGAGTAGGAAAACTGGAGGGGACTGTCCAGCGTCGCACGAACGGGAAACTCTCTCACAATGAGATAAAGGAGATACTGTGTGCAATGCAGAAAGATATCGACTTTTCACAGGTTAGGGAGAGAATCGTACGCAAGGCGCAAGGAACCAAAACGTAAAATGCGTTCGCCAATTGCCCATCACTCAAAAATAGGAAGTTGTCGAAAAAACAGGCGAACTTTAGTTCGTATTTTTGGTGATTTTCGAGTTGATTGTGATACAATATGAATACGATTATGTGGAAATGGAGGCTTTGGTGTGAAAGAACGGTTTGAGTTAGTTTCAAAATATAAGCCGCAAGGAGACCAGCCGAAAGCGATTCAAAAATTAGTAGAAGGAATAAAAAAAGGAAAGCAGCACCAAACATTACTTGGTGCAACAGGAACAGGGAAAACGTTTACGATTTCAAATGTCATTAAAGAAGTGAATAAACCTACCCTAGTCATTGCCCACAACAAAACGTTAGCTGGGCAGCTATATAGTGAATTCAAAGAATTTTTCCCGAACAATGCCGTCGAGTATTTTGTCAGCTATTACGATTACTACCAACCGGAGGCGTATGTCCCTCAAACCGATACATATATTGAAAAAGATGCAAGCATAAATGATGAAATCGATAAATTGCGTCACTCAGCGACGTCCGCGTTATTTGAACGAAAAGATGTTATCATCATTGCCAGTGTATCCTGCATATACGGTTTAGGTTCCCCGGAAGAGTACCGCGATTTAGTCGTGTCCCTTCGAGTCGGGATGGAAATAGAACGCAATGAGCTGTTACGGAAGCTAGTCGATGTTCAGTATGAACGAAATGATATTGACTTTTCACGCGGGAAGTTTCGCGTTCGTGGCGATGTGGTCGAAATTTTCCCAGCTTCGCGTGATGAGCATTGTATTCGCATTGAATTTTTCGGTGATGAAATTGATCGCATTCGCGAAGTAGATGCGTTAACGGGAGAAATTATGTCAGAACGAGATCATGTAGCAATATTCCCAGCTTCCCACTTCGTTACGCGTGAAGAGAAAATGAAGCTTGCGATTGAACGAATTGAAAAAGAACTTGATGAACGTCTAGCCGATTTAAGAGAGAATGGTAAGCTACTTGAAGCACAGCGATTAGAGCAACGAACTCGTTACGATTTAGAAATGATGCGAGAGATGGGCTTTTGCTCAGGGATTGAGAACTATTCCTTGCACTTAACTTTAAGACCGCCTGGTTCAACTCCATATACATTATTAGATTATTTTGGTGACGACTTTTTGATTGTTATCGATGAGTCTCACGTGACAGTACCGCAAATTCGCGGCATGTATAATGGTGACCAAGCGAGAAAACAAGTGCTTGTAGACCATGGGTTCCGCTTGCCATCAGCTAAAGATAATCGTCCGCTTCGATTTGAAGAATTTGAGAAGCATATGAAAAATGTTGTATACGTATCGGCAACGCCAGGACCGTATGAAATTGAAAAAACGCCGGAAATGGTAGAACAAATTATTCGTCCGACTGGATTGCTAGATCCGACGATCGATGTTCGCCCAATTGAAGGACAAATTGATGATTTAATTAGTGAAATTCAAAAACGGGTGAAAAAAGATGAGCGTGTGTTAGTCACAACGTTAACGAAGAAGATGTCAGAGGATTTAACTGATTATTTAAAGGAAATCGGGATTAAAGTGAATTATTTGCATTCAGAAATCAAAACGTTAGAGCGTATTGAAATTATTCGCGACTTACGGCTAGGAAAACATGAAGTGCTAGTCGGGATTAACTTATTAAGAGAAGGACTTGATATTCCGGAAGTTTCTCTTGTCGCGATACTAGATGCCGATAAAGAAGGATTTTTACGTTCCGAACGATCATTGATTCAGACAATCGGTCGAGCTGCACGGAATGCGAATGGCCATGTCATCATGTATGCAGATCGAATCACGAATTCGATGGAAATTGCCATCAATGAGACGAAGCGTCGTCGAGCCATCCAAGAAGAATATAACCAAAAGCATGGGATTGAGCCGACTACCATTAAGAAAGAAATTCGCGATGTGATTCGAGCGACGTATGCGGCAGAAGAGAAAGAAACGTATCAAGAGGAAAAAGTTCCGAATACAAGTAAGATGACGAAGGCTGAGAGAATGAAAGTAATCGAAAAAATGGAAGCAGAGATGAAAGAAGCGGCGAAAGCCCTCGACTTTGAACGAGCAGCCGAGCTTCGAGATCTCATACTTGAGTTGAAATCGGAAGGATGATTGAAACATGGCAATGGAAAACATTGTTGTAAAAGGGGCACGAGCGCATAATTTGAAAAATGTTGATGTGACAATCCCTCGCGACAAATTGGTCGTCTTAACAGGGTTGTCTGGGTCAGGAAAGTCCTCATTAGCATTCGACACAATCTATGCTGAGGGGCAAAGACGTTACGTCGAATCCTTGTCTGCATATGCTCGTCAGTTTTTAGGGCAAATGGATAAACCAGACGTAGATGCCATTGAAGGGTTGTCACCCGCAATTTCAATTGACCAAAAAACTACGAGTCGAAATCCGCGTTCAACAGTTGGAACGGTAACAGAAATTTACGACTATTTACGTCTTTTATATGCACGTGTTGGGCGGCCGACTTGTCCCAACCACGGAATCGAGATCACCTCTCAAACGATTGAGCAGATGGTTGATCGCATTATGGAATATCCAGAGCGTACGAAAATCCAAATCTTATCCCCTGTTGTGTCCGGAAGAAAAGGTACACATGTCAAAACATTTGAAGAAATTAAGAAACAAGGGTATGTTCGAGTTCGCGTAGACGGAGAAATGCAGGAGCTATCTGAGGATATTGAGCTTGAGAAAAATAAAAAGCATTCTATTGAAGTGGTTGTCGACCGTATTGTCGTGAAAGATGGCATTGAAACGAGACTCGCAGACTCTTTAGAAACCGCTCTTCAATTAGGTGAAGGACGTGTCATCATTGATGTTATTGGAGAGGAAGAATTGCTTTTTAGTGAACATCATGCCTGTCCAATATGTGGATTCTCAATTGGTGAGTTAGAACCACGCATGTTTTCGTTTAACAGTCCATACGGTGCCTGTCCTGATTGTGATGGACTAGGGACGAAGCTCGAAGTGGACTTGGACTTAGTGATTCCTAACAAAGGACTAACGTTACGTCAACATGCGTTAGCACCGTGGGAGCCGTCTAGCTCACAATATTACCCGCAACTTTTGGAGTCGGTATGTAACCATTATGGCATTGACATGGATGTACCGGTTGAAGACCTACCAAAGCATTTATTAGATAAAGTGCTATTTGGAAGCGGTGGGGAGAAGATTTATTTTCGATATGAAAACGATATGGGACATGTACGGGAAAATGAAATCGAATTTGAAGGGGTCGTTCGAAATGTAGAGCGCCGCTACCGCGAAACAACATCGGATTATATTCGTGAGCAAATGGAGAAATACATGGCGCAACAAGCCTGTCCAACATGTAAAGGGCATCGTTTGAAGAAAGAAAGCTTAGCTGTCTTAGTTGATGAGCGTCACATTGGCGAAGTGACCGCTTTATCGATTCATGATGCGTTTGACTTCTTTGAAGGTCTTTCACTAACTGAAAAAGAGATGAAAATTGCTCATTTAATTTTAAAAGAAATAAAAGAGCGCTTAAGCTTCCTCGTAAATGTTGGGCTGGATTATTTAAATTTAAGCCGATCAGCTGGAACGCTCTCAGGTGGAGAGGCGCAACGAATTCGCCTTGCTACGCAAATTGGCTCCCGCTTAACAGGTGTCCTGTATATTTTAGACGAACCATCCATTGGTTTACATCAGCGGGACAATGATCGATTAATCCAAACATTGCAAAACATGCGGGATATCGGCAATACCTTAATTGTAGTTGAACATGATGAAGACACGATGCTCGCAGCAGACTACCTATTAGATATTGGACCGGGTGCAGGAATTCATGGTGGACAAGTTGTTTCTGCTGGTACACCGGAAGAAGTAATGAAAGATCCGAACTCCTTAACGGGTCAGTATTTATCCGGTAAGAAATTCATTCCATTACCTATTGAACGCCGCAAGCCAGATGGTCGATTTATTGAGATAAAAGGAGCGAAAGAAAACAATCTAAAAAATGTATCGGTGAAAATTCCGCTAGGAACCTTTATCTCAGTTACAGGTGTATCGGGATCTGGAAAAAGTACGCTCGTAAATGAAATCTTGCACAAATCACTTGCACAAAAACTTCATAAAGCAAAAACAAAACCGGGTGAACACCGTGAAATTAAAGGAATTGACCATCTAGACAAAGTTATTGATATTGATCAATCTCCAATTGGACGTACACCTCGTTCCAATCCTGCAACGTATACTGGTGTTTTCGACGATATTCGAGACGTATTTGCGACCACGAATGAAGCGAAAGTTCGCGGATATAAAAAAGGTCGCTTTAGCTTCAATGTAAAAGGTGGACGCTGTGAAGCTTGCCGTGGTGATGGCATCATTAAAATTGAGATGCACTTTTTACCGGATGTCTATGTTCCTTGTGAAGTTTGTCATGGGAAACGGTATAACCGCGAGACACTTGAAGTGACGTATAAAGGGAAAAACATTGCAGATGTGTTAGAGATGACGGTTGAAGATGCGTTAACGTTTTTTGAAAACATCCCGAAAATTAAACGAAAGCTTCAAACGATTTATGATGTCGGTCTAGGTTATATTAAACTAGGTCAACCGGCAACGACTTTATCGGGCGGAGAAGCGCAGCGTGTGAAATTAGCATCAGAGCTTCATCGTCGCTCAACTGGGCGTTCCTTATACATTCTCGATGAACCGACTACAGGACTTCATGTTGACGACATTGCTCGCCTATTGAAAGTATTGCAAAGGCTTGTGGAAAATGGAGATACTGTTTTAGTCATTGAGCATAACTTAGATGTAATTAAAGCGGCCGATCACATTATTGACCTTGGGCCAGAAGGGGGAGATGGTGGTGGAACCATCGTGGCTACTGGCACTCCTGAACAAGTGTGTGAAGTTAGTGAGTCATACACAGGAAAATATTTAAAACCGATCTTAGAGCGAGATCGAGAAAGAATGCAGCAGCTCATTAATGAAACAGAAGCCGTTTTAAAAAGTTAAATCCATATATGTAATAAAAAGACTCCAAGAATGCTGTGAAATCATCATTCTTGGGGTCTTTTTTAGGCTAAATGAATACAAAAGAATGGAGCTAATGAGCTGAAAAACAGCGAAACCTTTTTGTTTTCTATTCGTAAGTATAGACAGAGGAGATGATTAGTAGTGGAAATGAAAAAAATACTTAACGCGCTATCTTATTTCAGTTTATTTTTTGCTCCGTTTTTATTCCCAATCGTCGTATATTTTGTAGCTACAGACCATGATGTGAAATATCATGCGAAAAGAGCCTTCATATCTCATATTATTCCTGCACTATCGGCCGTCATTTTAGTCATTATGTTTGGAGTATCCGTCTTTGTAAATTCGGCTCTAAGCATTGGAATCATCGTATTGTTTCTACTTGTCGGATTGGTTGATTTTATCATTCTCGTCTGGAACGTCATTCAAGGAATTAAAGTATTGATTCATTCTGAATAATGGAGGGGTTTAAATGAAAGAAGAACGGAAAAAGATTTTAAAGATGGTTGAACAAGGTATGTTAAGCGCTGATGAAGCGGTGAATTTGATTGAACAATTAGAAAAGGAATATCGAGAGCGTCAGGAAGAGAAAATCAACGCTTTATCGGTTGAAGTATTATCTGAGGAAAAGAAGGAAGGTGGAGGAAAAAAGCAGTCGAAAGTTTCAATCCTCACTTCTAAATTATTGGATCTAGTTGATACCGCTGTCCAAAAGGTAAGGGAAATGGACATTGATATTCCAATTGGCCCTTCTGTCCATTTTACACATATCTTTCAACTTCAACAGCTGGAGGTCGATGAACTTTCTGTCCATATCGTTAACGGAAACGTCAATATTGAGCCATGGGACGAATCAGATATTCGTGTTGAATGTGATGTGAAAGCGTATAAGGTTGAGGATGAACAAGAAGCGAGAGATTACTTTTTACAAAACGCTCAATGTGAAATGGAAGGGAAGCGGTTTATATTTTTTGTCGACAAAAAGGTGTTGAAAGTCAATGCCACTCTATATGTTCCAAATAAACTATATAATTCATTAAAAGTGAAACTGTTTAATGGTCCTATTAGAGGGGAAGGGTTAAAAGTAGAGAACGTAAAAGTGAAAACGGCAAATGGAATGATTTCGTTAAAAGGGTTTGAAGGAAAAAATGCCGAGTTAGAAACGGCTAATGGACAGATAAAGTGGACGGGGTTTTCCTATGATCATGTAGAGCTTGAAACAGTTAATGGCATGATTGACATTAATGGAGAAGCAGAAAAATTAGACCTTCAAAGCTTTAATGGAAACCTGCTAGTTTCCATACCAACCTCTGTATGCCAAACATTATACGCCAAAACAACAACTGGGAATATTGAGTTGAAAGTGCCAAATACTATGGATATAATAGGAGAATTTAAATCTCATCTCGGTTCGTTCTCTTATGATGAAGAAGCTGTCGTCGTTACAAGCCAACGAAATGATGTTCTACAAAAAGAGATGCGGTTTAATGTGAAAGGTGAAGAAGAAAAGAAACTCACTTTATTTGCTGAAGCGAAAACCGGATTGATTATATTATCGTAAAAGGAGAAAAAGATATGCGACGTTTATATCGCTCTCAATCAAATAAACGATTGGGTGGAGTTTTAGGTGGAATTGCTCAATACTTTGGGGTGGATCCTTCTGTTGTCCGTCTCGTGTTTATTATTTTACTTGTGGTCACATCTATTTTTCCAATGGCTCTCATATATGGTGCTGCGTACTTGTTAATCCCTGAAGAAAAAAGCGGAGTGTGGGATGATGACTAGGTGGATAATCAATGTCGTCATTAATGCAATCGTGTTAATCGTTGTCGCAGGCTACTTCGATTCCTTTTATTTAAGTGGAGTGGGAGCAGCCATTGTAGCAAGTTTACTTTTGTCGATATTAAACGTGTTTGTAAAGCCGTTTTTAATCATTTTAACGCTTCCTGTAACAGTGCTGACTTTCGGATTATTTCTTTTCGTCGTGAATGCCATTACGTTAATGATTGCGGAAGGCATTATGGGGGATGCGTTCCAAATTGATGGTTTCGGAACGGCTATTCTAGCTTCAATTTTTATCTCGCTTTTAAATATCATGATTGATAAAGTGATCATTGAACCTTTGCGTGAGAAAAAAAGGTAAATTTATATTGAAAAAAATTCCGGATTACGTTGAGAACTGGTCTTTTTGAGTGATAAATACCTTTCCGGATTTTTTGCGCCTCCTCGTCCTTCATACGGCGTTCTGTGGAGAGCTTTGCTAGTTTGCAAATGAGCCTTACGCTTTAATGAAATCCCTATATTTCTGTTCCATAAAAGGTTCCTAAATGACAGGAATCTTTTTTTGATGAACAGACAACTCTTACGAAAGAATCAAACATATTATGGGTATATATGGGAAATGATAACGTTAGGTGATGTCCATGAATTACTCGTTGCGAGTAACTGTGAATGTAGTAATGATCCTATTGTTATCATTTTCGCTAAATGTTAGTGAGTATCAGTGGGAAGCGGTCGAAGTGAGTGCGGTTTCAACGGAAGCGAGTCACTCTAATTTCGAAACGATCGTTTGGCTTTCTGATACGCAATATTATGCCGAACGGTATCCCCATATTTTTCAACATCAAATTAATTGGATTATACAAAATCGGAAAGTGTGGAATATTCGGTATGTTATTCATACGGGGGATATAGTTAATAATGCCTCTAAAAAAATTCAATGGTTGCGTGCGAGTCATATGTTCAAGCAATTGGAAAAGCAACAAATTCCTTATGGCGTGTTAGCTGGTAATCACGATTTAGTGAAAGGGAAGTCCTACGAAAAATTCGCTTTTTACTTTGGTGAGAGGCGATTTATACATCAACCTTATTATCAAGCATCGTATCAAAATAACCGCGGTCATTATGATGTAATGGAGATTGGAAATCAGCCGTTTATCTTTTTATATATGGGATGGGATATTGCAGAAAAAGAAATTGAATGGATGAATCATGTGTTAGCAGAGCATCAAGATAAAGTGGCAGTTCTCGCTTTCCACAAATATTTACATAAAAGTAAGCGACGCACTTTTGAAGGAAAGCGTATTTTTAACGAAGTAGTCAAGAAGAATGAAAATGTAAGGGTCGTTTTAAGTGGCCATTATGATGATAGCGAACATATTGTAACGGAAATAGACGATGACAAAGATGGTTCACCGGACCGATCGGTCTATGAAATACTAGCTGATTATCAAGGAGCACCTGAAGGGGGACAAGGTTTTTTACGGTTACTCCATTATTATCCTGAAAGTGATCTAATCTATGTACGTACGTATTCTCCTTATCTTGATCAATATTATTATTACTCTCCCTTTAAATATCCTGGCAAGGATGAGTTTTGGATTGATTTATCAAAGTGAAAAAGGAGCGTTCGCATCTGATATAGGCGAACTCTCTTTTTTGTTGGCTATAACCATTGTTTAAAATATACCTATTGCATTCCGCACGGAGGAAGTCGATTTCTCGGCGTGTTACAACGGGGTCTTCTACATCCCGGAGTCAAGTCGCTTTAAAATGACTCTGAACAAACAACCTTTTAGCATAGATCCTTTCTAGTTGAATGAATCAAGAGCATTCATTCATTTAAGTTTTGGTCTAGTTGGAAAAGTGCTACAATAAGGAAGGATGCTTGGACCGATACATAAGGTGATAGCTTCGTTTGAAGGAGGGATTTTACGTGTTAAAAGTACGTACGAAAGATATTATTGATAAATTTCAATTAGAAGTGATTAGTGGAGAAGAAGGAATCAGTCGTCCGATTACAACGAGTGATTTATCACGACCGGGTTTAGAAATGGCAGGCTTCTTTACTTATTATCCGAAGGAGCGTGTACAGATTTTAGGGATGACGGAGCTTTCGTTTTTTGAGCGGTTATCCGAACAAGAAAAACGTGATCGGATGGCAGAGTTATGTACGGAAGCAACGCCAGCCATTATCATCTCGCGTAATATGGACGTTCCACAAGAGTTGATTGATGCTTCAGAAGAAACAAAAGTTCCGTTATTACGATCACCGATGAAAACGACACGTCTTGCAAGTCGCTTAACGAACTTTCTTGAAAGTAAATTAGCACCAACGACTGCTGTACATGGCGTATTAGTCGATATTTATGGCGTAGGTGTGTTAATTACAGGAAAAAGTGGCGTGGGGAAAAGTGAAACAGCGCTCGAACTTGTAAAGAGAGGACATCGTCTTGTCGCAGATGATTGCGTGGAAATTCGTCAAGAGGACCAAGATACATTGATTGGAAATGCCCCAGAACTCATACGTCACTTATTAGAAATACGTGGATTAGGGATTATCGATGTTATGACGCTTTTTGGAGCGGGGGCGGTACGAAACTATAAACGCATCACACTCGTCATCAATTTAGAATTATGGGATCAAAAAAAGCAATATGATCGACTCGGACTAGAGGAAGAAAAAATGAAAATTCTTGATACGGAAATTACGCGTTTAACGGTACCTGTCCGACCAGGTCGTAACTTAGCCGTCATTATTGAAGTGGCAGCTATGAACTTCCGCTTAAAACAAATGGGCTATAATGCCGCTGAACAATTCACGAACAAACTCGCCCATGTCATTGAAGAAGATAATGAGGACTTTCAATAATCCGAGAGAGGAGTATTAGAACATGGAATCGACTATTCAACCGTTAAGCCGAGTCGCTTTTGATTTAGGCCCGATTCAAGTTTATTGGTATGGGTTAATTATCGGCTTTGGGGCGCTACTCGGTCTATGGCTAGCTACTAAAGAAAGCGAAAGGCGGGGGCTTCATAAAGACACTTTTGTCGACCTCGTATTAATTGCTTTACCATTAGCAATCGTTGGTGCACGGACGTATTATGTTATTTTTCAATGGGATTACTATTCACAAAATCTAGCGGATATCCCAAAAATTTGGCAAGGTGGGTTGGCGATTCACGGAGGATTGATTGCTGCTGTTATTACGGGATATGTGTTTGCCAAAATAAAAGGGTTGTCGTTTTGGAAGCTCGCTGATATAGCTGCCCCAAGTATTATTTTAGGGCAAGCGATTGGACGATGGGGAAACTTTATGAACCAAGAAGCTCATGGTGGTCCGGTGACAAGAGAATTTCTTGAAGGTCTGTTCTTGCCAGAATTCATTGTGAACCAAATGTATATTAACGGACAGTACTATCATCCGACGTTTTTATATGAGTCTCTTTGGAACTTTGCCGGATTTGCGTTACTTCTATTTCTTCGCCGCGTTAATTTACGTCAAGGTGAATTGTTTTTATCATACGTTATATGGTATTCGGTAGGACGCTTCTTCATAGAAGGATTGCGAACGGATAGCCTCATGCTGACGGAATATTTGCGGGTGGCACAAGTGATTTCAATTGTTCTTGTAGTGGCCGCAGTAGCTGTTATTTTTATCCGTCGAAAAATGGGAATGGCGAACGAACGATACCTTGATGCCTAAAAGCGGAAGGTGTTTTCGTGGAAGGAGAGGGTGAATATGAGAGAGAGCTTGAAGCAAGGACTTCGAGTTGGCCTTCAAACAACGTGGACGCTTGGGAAGGTAATTTTCCCTATTACATTATTGGTATCCATCTTGCAACATACATGGATCCTTGACTGGATTATTGAGTTCATAACCCCAGCTATGGGTGTTTTTGGATTAAGGGGAGATGCTGCCATTCCGCTTGTATTAGGTAACTTTTTAAACTTGTATGCCGGAATTGGTGCGATTCTTTCTCTTGAGTTAACGGTGAAAGAAGTGTTTATTTTAGCGGTGATGCTTTCGTTCTCGCACAATTTAATCATTGAATCGACCGTCGCGAGTAAAGTAGGGATTAAAATGTGGGTCATTCTCCTTGTCCGGGTTGGGTTGGCCACTTTCTCTGCCATTATCATTAACTTCCTTTGGCAAGGAGGAAGCGAGGTTGCAAAGTATGGTTTCATCGCATCGACAGATGAATCGATATCTGGCTTTTGGCCAATTGTGTTCGACGGTATCGAAAAAGCATCTTTAGGAGTGTTACAACTTGCCCTTATTGTCATTCCTTTGATGATTGTCATCCAGATTATGAAGGATCGTGGATGGCTTCAAGTATTCTCGAAATGGATGGCGCCCGTTACGAGATTACTTGGAATGAAGGAGAATACTTCCATGACACTCGTGGCTGGATTAACAATAGGCCTTGCATATGGAGCAGGTGTCATGATTCAAGCGGTAAAAGAAGATGGAGTGAGTAAACGAGATTTAACACTCGCTTTTATCTTTCTGGTAGCTTGTCATGCTGTTGTCGAAGATACGCTAATCTTTGTACCGTTAGGAATTCCGGTTATCCCTCTTCTTCTAATTCGGCTGTTCACAGCGATATTTTTAACGGTTTTGATAAGCTTTATGTGGAAAGAAGATGCTAAGGTTTCAACGAGGAAAGGAGCAGCTTATGAAAATTAATACGCTTTTATTTGATTTAGATGGAACACTCATTAACACAAATGATTTAATCATTGAATCGTTTATGCATACATTAGAGCACTATTTTCCAGGTCAATACACGCGCGAAGATGTGCTTGCTTTCATTGGTCCCCCACTTCACGACTCATTTGAAAAGCTTGATAAAGACCGATTGGAAGAAATGGTTCAAACGTATAGAAAGTTTAACCACGAGCAGCATGATGTGCTCGTAAAAGAATTCGATACGGTTTATGAAACGGTTAAAACGCTTCATGAAAAAGGATATAAACTCGGGATTGTGACAACGAAAATTCGTCAAACTGTCAATATGGGTTTGAAATTAACAAAGCTTGATCAATTCTTTGATGTTGTCGTGACATTAGATGATGTGGAAAACGCGAAACCTCATCCAGAACCGATTGAAAAGGCACTGGAACTATTAAAAGCAAGTCCAGAAGAAACCATTATGGTTGGTGACAATGTTCATGATATTGAGGCAGGAAAAAATGCGGGAACCAAAACAGCTGGCGTGGCATGGAGTGTGAAAGGGGAAGCATATATTCGCTCGCATGAGCCAGACTTCGTTTTGGAAAAAATGAGTGATCTCCTGCCAATTTTAGGAGCGGAATAATTTGCGAAGAACGGATCGATTTCCGATATCAGGACCGAATTCTCTTTGGCAAATTTATAAGACGGTTTCTTTTTGGAAAGTATTCAAAAATGTCATCATCATTATGATTGGTCGTTTTGTTCCCTTTATGGCGATGAAAAATTGGCTTTATCGTACATGTTTAAAAATGGACATTGGACCGTATTCTTCACTTGCTTTTATGGTCATGGTAGATATTATGTTTCCAGAGCGTATTAAAATTGGTCGAAACACGATCATTGGTTACAACTCAACCATTTTAGCGCATGAATATTTAGTGAAGGAATATCGTATCGGAGATGTCATCATTGGTGATGAAGTGATGATTGGAGCTAACAGCACCATTTTACCAGGTGTCACAATTGGAGACGGAGCAGTAGTCGCAGCGGGAACAGTCGTACATAAAGATGTTCCTGCTGGATATTTTGTTGGTGGAAATCCGATGCAGGTAATCTACACGAAAGAACAAATGGAAAATAGACAGAAGTGAGCGAATGCCATCGCTCACTTTTTTATTGTTACAGAAAGTTTAAGTTCAATAAAGTGCTAAAGTATTCTCTTTACCGTTTTTTTGGTGTCTAGCTCCAAGAGCCATCAGCTCGGGTCGCTTTGCGCTTTTCTTATGCCAATTTGAAGAAGAATTTAATGAAGGATTTTTATGAGGTATGTGTAATTTACTAGTAACCACTTAAAATTTTCGGACAATAATTAAAAATTTGATAGTTAAGGATTGATTGACAACCTTTATTTTGGTAGTATGGTAGCATATTAGCGAATTAAAGTATTTTGGGGTGACGAAAAAGTGCGCATGTTTGAAAAGCCGCTAGGAATGCGGGATACATTACCGAGTTTATATACATCTAAAAGGGATGTTCGAGATGACATGGTGAAGGAAATCGAGAGATGGGGATATGACATGCTTGCGACTCCTACTTTAGAATTTTATGAAACAGTTGGCGTGCAGTCAGCCATCCTTGAGAGTCAGCTGTTCAAACTTTTAGATCAACAAGGACAGACGCTAGTGCTTCGACCAGATATGACTGCACCGATTGCTAGAGTGGCTGCCTCCCAATTGTATAAAAAAATGGGCCCTTTACGTTTAGCATATGGAGCGAATGTGTTCCGAGCTCAGCATCATGAGGGAGGGCGTCCTGCAGAGTTTGAACAAGTCGGAATTGAATTGATTGGAGATGGAACAACGAGTGCGGATGCCGAAGTGATAGCGATTATGGTGTCGACGTTGCAATCTGTCGGATTAACGCACTTTAAAATCTCCATCGGGCATATGCAATTTATACAAGCTCTGTTTGAAGAAATATTAGGAAATAAAGAACGCTCAACTGAGTTAATGCAGTTCTTATATGAGAAAAATGTTGTCGGATACCGTGAGCATGTCAAGTCGTTACCTCTTTCCCAAATAGATAAAGATCGTTTATTGCGTGTGTTGACATTAAGGGGAGGAATAGAAAAAGCAGAAGAAGCAATGGAGATTGTTGATTCGGAAAAAGGAAAAAGAGCACTTGTAGAGCTTCAAAACTTGTGGAAGCAGTTAGAAGCCTTTCAAGTTGAATCGTTTGTGAAGCTAGAGCTGAATACAGTTCAGCATATGAGCTACTATACAGGCATTTTGTTTGAAGTGTATGCAGCAAATGTTGGATCACCTGTTGGAAACGGTGGAAGGTATGATGAATTACTAAGAAAATTTGATTGCTCCGCCCCCGCGACAGGGTTTGCTATTCGCTTAGATCGATTGTTGCTCGCGTTAGGCAAGATGGGAACAACGGTAAGGAAATATGGAATTATCTTTAGTGAAGAACAACGCATGGAAGCATTCGAGGAAGCGAAGAAATTGCGCCAAGATGGAAAAATAGTTGTTTTGCAAAATATAACAGGAGTTCCAAATGTCGATCAGTTTGTACAAGAATTTGAGGAAGTGATGTACTTTCTCGGAAAACCGAGGAAGGAGAGAGAGAAATGAGTCAAATACTTACTGTAGCGATGCCAAAAGGAAGAATTTTTGATGAAGCAGTCCAACTGTTGAGAAAAGCAGGATACCAACTACCTGGTGAGTTTCAAGATTCAAGAAAGCTCATTTTCGATATCCCAGAGGAAGGATTTCGTTTCATCTTGGCAAAGCCGATGGATGTGTCTACCTATGTAGAACATGGTGTAGCGGATGTAGGCATTGCCGGAAAAGATGTCCTATTAGAAGAAGAACGGGATGTGTATGAAGTACTGGATTTAAAAATTAGTCCCTGTCACTTAGCGGTAGCGGGCCTGCCTGATGGGGTAATTAAAGATGTGGCGCCAAAAGTCGCGACAAAATACCCGAATGTCGCTTCCAAATATTTTCGCGAACAAGGAGAACAAGTGGAAATTATTCGTTTAAATGGCTCAATCGAATTAGCCCCATTAATCGGACTTGCTGAACGAATTGTCGATATCGTCTCCACGGGAAGAACTTTAGCAGAAAATGGTCTAGTTGAGCTTGAGCACATTGCAAATATTACGTCTCGCTTTATTGTGAATCCTGTGAGCTATCGACTTAAAGATCGAGAAATCGATGAAATGGTCGAACGATTAAAAAGCGTTGTCGGAGAGTAGAGGGGGAGCGAAATGGAAATCATCAACGACTTGAATATGGAAAAGATTTCGCTAAAGCGAAGTGTTGATTCTGGTACACAAGCTCAACAAGAAGTCGTAAAAGAGATTTTGCGAGAAGTTCAAATGCAAGGTGATGAAGCCGTCTTATCTTATACGAATCAATTTGATGGTGTCCGCCTTGCGTCCATGAAAGTAACCGAAGCTGAGATACGCGATGCCTATAAAGAAGTGGATGAGGAATTTATTTCGATTATTCAAGAGGCAGCTTCAAACATTTATGACTTTCATGCGAAGCAAAAAAGCGAATCTTGGTTTTATTATGACAAGGAGGGGGCGATGCTTGGTCAAAAAGTGACACCACTCGATTCGGTCGGTGTTTACGTACCAGGGGGAACGGCTGCGTATCCTTCATCCGTCATAATGAATGTTATGCCAGCAAGAGTTGCTGGGGTGGAACGGATTGTGTTAACGACACCTCCAAATCGTGATGGGAAAATTCCGGCTAGTGTTCTTGTCGCTGCAAATGAAGCTGGGGTTGCTGAAATTTACAAAGTTGGCGGGGCACAAGCGATTGGAGCTTTAGCATTTGGGACGGAAACCATTGCCCCTGTAGATAAAATCGTTGGTCCTGGAAATATATATGTGGCGTTAGCGAAACGATTCGTATACGGGATAGTGGACATTGATATGATCGCTGGACCAAGTGAAATTGTTGTCCTAGCTGATGAAACGGCGTTTCCGAAAGAAATAGCAGCTGACTTATTATCGCAAGCAGAGCATGATGCTTTGGCGACAAGCATTTTAGTGACGACAAGTGATGTCGTAGCAGAGCAAGTGAAAGAGGAAATTGAACGGCAGCTTCAAACGTTGCCTCGTAGAGAGATTGCGGAGGCGTCTATTCGAGAATTTGGGAAAATTTACGTTCTTCCATCACTCGACAAAGCTGTTGAGCTTGTCAATCATTTAGCTCCTGAACATTTAGAGGTAGTAACGAAAGAGCCATTGGAAACGTTACGACTGATTAAGCACGCGGGAGCGATTTTCTTAGGTCGATATAGTTCGGAGCCTGTGGGAGATTATTTTGCAGGGCCGAATCATGTGTTGCCGACAAATGGTACAGCGCGATTTTCAAGTCCATTAACTGTGGATGATTTCGTGAAAAAATCGAGCATCATTCAATATAGTGAAAGAGCCTTCATGAAACATGCAGAAAAAATTGCGAAATTCGCACGCTATGAAGGATTAGAAGCTCATGCGCGAGCAATAGAATCACGATTAACGTAAGGAGTGTATGATATTGGAACGTCAATCAACTATAAGTCGTACAACGAATGAAACGGATATTCAGCTAGCCTTTTCAATCGATGGGGAAGGAGTATCTGACTTAAATACAGGAGTTCCGTTTTTATCTCATATGCTGGACTTGTTCACAAAGCACGGACAATTTAACCTTTCTATTCAAGCGAAAGGGGATATTGAAATTGATGATCACCATACAACAGAAGACATTGGCATTTGCCTAGGGCAAGCGTTAAAGGAAGCGTTGGGAGATAAAAAGGGCATAAAGCGATACGGCAATGCGTTTGTACCCATGGATGAAGCGATGGCTCAAGTTGTGATTGATTTAAGTAATCGTCCACATTTCGAATTGCGTGGCGAGCTTCCTTCTCAAACAGTTGGGACGTTTGATACGGAGCTAGTACATGAATTTTTGTGGAAGCTTGCGCTCGAAGCGAGAATGAATTTACACGTCATCATTCATTACGGTCGAAATACACACCATATTATTGAAGCGGTGTTTAAAGCGTTAGGGCGTGCGCTTGATGAAGCAACAATGATTGATCCGAGAATTAACGGAGTTCCCTCAACGAAAGGAATGTTATAACGTGATTGGAATTATCGATTATGGAATGGGGAATTTATTTAGCGTCAGCAAAGCTTTAGAAAGACTTCAAGTTTCTTATTTTGTATCGGGTAATAGAGAGGAATTGAAACGAGCGAGTGCTTATATTCTTCCAGGGGTAGGTTCTTTTAACGATGCGATGCAACTCTTAAATGAACAAGAGCTTTCGTCTTTTCTACAGGAAGGAGTAGAGAATGGGAAATCGCTTTTAGGTATTTGTCTTGGTATGCAGCTTTTATTCGAAGAGAGTGTAGAAAACGGGCTTTCTAAAGGACTTGGGCTGATAGGTGGAAAGATTGAACGGATTCCTAACTCAACGTTAAAAGTTCCGCATATGGGCTGGAATCAATTATCCTATCATTCTCCTCATCCTCTTCTAAAGGATGTTGAAGAGGGCTATGTATATTTTGTGCATTCGTACTATGCAAAGCCAACTGACTCGACAGTCGTATTAGCGAGTGCTCAATATGGTGTACAAGTACCTGCAGTGGTAGGGAAAGGAAACGTTTTTGGAACTCAATTTCATCCGGAAAAAAGCAGCAAACTCGGGATGGCAATCTTGCGTAATTTCGTTTCATTAGTAGAAGGGGGACATTAGCATGGGATTTACGATTTACCCAGCCATCGATATTTTAAATGGCAAATGTGTTCGACTAATTCAAGGGGACTATGAGCAAGGAACGGTGTATGGAGACTCTCCGTTTGAGATGGCAAAACGATTTGTTGATGAAGGAGCGGACTGGATTCACCTAGTGGATTTAGATGGAGCGAAAGAAGGAAAAAGAGTAAATCATGAACACGTCATTCGTATTGCAAAAGAGCTCGCTGTAAACGTCCAAGTTGGCGGAGGGATAAGAACAGAGCAGGATGTGGAGGACTACTTTCAAAACGGGGTAGACCGCGTGATTCTCGGAAGTGCTGCTATTTCGAATCGACCTTTTGTCGAAGCGATGCTACGAAAATACGGTGAAAAAATCGCCATCGGAATTGATGCAAAGGATGGCTACGTTTCAATTGAAGGGTGGCTTCAAACTTCTGAACAAAAGGCGGTTGATTTAGCTAAAGCATTAGTAGAAAAAGGAGCAAAAACCTTTATTTTTACGGATATTGCTACAGACGGTATGTTGTCCGGGCCGAATGTAGAGGCTACTTTACGACTAGCTCAAGAAACGAATGCGAACGTTATTGCCTCAGGAGGTGTAGCTTCTGTTGGAGATTTAAAGAAGCTTAGTTTGTTAGAAACAGAGGGAGTGTGTGGAGCGATTGTTGGAAAAGCTCTTTACACTAAGAAGGTACAGTTAAAAGAGGCGATGGTCGAGGTGACACAACGATGATCACAAAGAGAATTATTCCTTGTTTGGACGTAAAAGATGGGCGTGTCGTAAAAGGTGTGCAATTTGTGTCACTAAAGGATGCGGGGGATCCAGTAGAACTCGCTCGTTTTTATGACGAGCAAGGAGCTGATGAGCTCGTTTTTTTAGATATTTCCGCTTCTCATGAAGGGCGTAAAACGATGAAGGAAGTGGTGAAACAAGTAGCTGCTACGTTGGCTATTCCGTTCACCGTTGGTGGCGGTATCAACTCATTAGAAGACATGAAATCCATTTTGCGTGCCGGAGCTGATAAGGTTTCTATTAATACGGCAGCGGTTTTGAACCCATCGTTAATTACGGAAGGTGCTACATTTTTTGGTTCTCAATGTATCGTCGTAGCAATCGATGCCAAGTACGATCCGAATGATGACACATTTTATGTATACACACATGGAGGTCGAAATAAAACGAACAGGGACGTCGTTAGCTGGGCGAAAGAAGCGGTCAGCAAAGGAGCAGGGGAAATTCTTTTAACGAGTATGGATGCAGATGGAGGAAAAAGTGGTTTTGACCTTCGGTTAACGAAATTGGTCAGTGAATCGGTTACTGTACCCGTTATCGCATCCGGAGGAGCAGGAAGTGCAAGGCACTTTTTAGATGCCTATACTATTGGAAAAGCCGACGCTGCTTTAGCAGCTTCAATCTTCCATTACAAAGAAACGTCAGTTAAAGAAGTAAAAGAGTTTTTAAAACAAAAGGGGATACCGATCAGATGAATATTGAACAATTAAAATTTGACCAAAATGGATTCATCGTTTCCGTTGTGCAAGATGTTCAAAGTAAAGAAGTGTTGACGGTTGCTTATATGAATAAGGAATCGTTACAAAAGACGATTGAAACAAAAGAAACGTGGTTTTTTAGCCGCTCTCGGCAACGACTTTGGCATAAAGGGGAAACGTCTGGAAACATACAGAAGGTGGTTGAAATTCGCTACGATTGCGATCAAGATGCGCTCATCGTTCTCGTTGAACCGAATGGACCGGCATGTCATACAGGGGAATATTCTTGCTTTCATCGCACACTTGAGGACTCTTTTACCACGCCATCTCCAAATCGATATGAAATCTTAAACGAGCTAGAAAAAATTATTGCCGATCGAGAAGCGCAACGTCCAAAAGAATCGTATGCGACATACTTATTTGAACATGGGATCGACAAGATTTTGAAGAAAGTCGGTGAAGAAGCAAGCGAAGTAATCATCGCAGCTAAAAATCGAGATAAAGAAGAACTAAAATGGGAAGCGGCTGATTTGATATTTCATTTAATGGTTCTTTTAAGAGAACAAAAACTTCCGTTAGATGAAGTATTCAAAGTGCTTGAAGAAAGACATCGTAAGTCAATTAAAAAGGAAGAGTAACTGTACACCACTTGAGGGTTGTGCAGTTTTTTTGTGGTAGAAATGAGTGGAAATGAAGTTGTATGTGCAAAAGGGGATGGAGGCTTAGCGAAAAAAAGCCTCCGTCGTTAAAAGTTACCTGCAAATCATGTTTAGATGGATTCAGCTTCTCCTAATGTGTCTTTATATTCATGCCATCTTGTTAAAGCGTAGTTTCGATATTTTTTAGAAACGTTTCGATCTGTTATTAAATAGCTAAACCACTTTCTAGCGACTTGATAATGATCAAGTCGTGAGTTGAGGTCTGCGATTAAATAGATAAGCTTGTCTTCTTCAATATCTTGAGTGTCTAATCGTTCATTGGAAAGGACATAATGGAAATCGTTTACGGCATGCTGTAAAAACTTCTTCTCTTCACTTTCTTGTCCATTTATTCGGTATAGCCAAGCAATATTTAAACATAGATGGCCGAGGACAATTTTCCGTTCGCGCGATATTTGCGCGGTTAATAATGCTAGTTTATATGCTTTTAAAGCTTCTTCAAACGTCCGGTTTCCGCATAGGTTAGGGACCGTTTTCATTTTTTGAATGTAGTTCTCTTCGACGAGAGAGCGATATGGTTCAACCAGTTTACGGAATGATTTATGGAAGGCGTAACCGCAATGTGGACAAACGTATATGTCATAAAACATTGGGTTTTCTTTCTCATAGTGGATACAAAAATCGCTATCCATCTTCTTCATTTTAGCTTTATGACTTAATACTTTTGTTGATTGAAAATCTTGATGACAATATAAACACGCTAGTCCTACTTTATAGTACATTCGACTTCCTCCTTCCTTACTACATTTTATTACGAAATCAAGAAAAAGTGTATTAAAAAAGAACGCATTTTTCTGCGTTCGTTCAAATTTTTAGGTCTTTATAACGCGGTAGAATTTGAAGAGTAATAAGAGAGGTACAGTGGCCGAAAGGGTGACGTAATGATGTAAGGTGTGTTGGGGCAAGGTTTATGGTCGTAATAAATGCCTCCCCACATTTTAGTTATAAGGATGCAATTAGTTCATAACAAAAATGATGACGAAAACAGTCTTTAAGATTGAGACGAATCTTTGGGGAAATGGTTCCTGAATTTTACGTATGCTCAACGTTTAATATGTGTTATACTATCCTTCGGCAAATGAAGTGAAATGGAGGATGTTAGTGCGAAATCAAATTGAGAATCGACACGAACAATCAAAGGTTGTCCCATTTTTGCAGGATAGCCATTATTTTTATGAAAGAGGGCTTAAGGCATATAGGGAACGAAATTTAAGTGTAGCCGTCAAGATGTTTGAAAGAGCACTACATTTAAATAATCGTGACGAGGACGTTCTATTGCAGTTAGCCATGACCTACACAGAGCTTTCAGAATATGAAAAATCAAATAAGCTTTTACAATACATTTTAGATGAAATTAACCCTCATTTTGTCGCTGGTTACTACTTTATAGCGAATAATTACGCTCATTTAGGATTGTTTCAAGAGGCGTACAAATATGCGTTGACGTATGAGCAAGAAGATGAAGAGGGGGAGTTTCAAGACGAGAATGATGAACTTCTTGAAATGTTAGCGATTGAAGGAGAAGAAGCCATTACCGATCAAGATGATTTAATTGTAAAGCAAGAGGTTGCAAAATCTTATCTGGAAAAGGGGCAGTTTCAAGAAGCAATTTCCGAACTTCAAGAGTTAATTCATCAATATCCCGAATTTTGGTCTGCTTTTAATAATTTAGCTCTTGCTCACTTTTATCTAGGAGAAGTAGAGGAAGCGAGTCGTTACTTATCTCTTGTGCTTGAGCGAAATCCAGGTAATTTGCATGCCTTATGCAACTTACTTGTTTTTTATTTTTACGAGCGAAAAGATGAAGATGTTGAACAATTAGTAAGAAAGCTTTCCAACATCCACCCGATTTTAGCGGAACATCGATACAAACTAGGGGCCACATTCTCACTTGTAGGGCACTACGATGAGGCGTTTAAGTGGCTTTACCATCTTTATCGAACCGGATTTCAAGGAGATGACACTTTTTATTATTGGCTTTCCTATTCCGCTTATCACACGGGTCATATTGAATTAGCGGAAAAATGTTGGGAAAAAGTTTTGGTGTTTAATCCTGAAAAGGCAGGAGCAGAACCGTGGGGACCATCTAGCTCTTCAAAGGAATTATATAAACAGCTGTACGAAATTTACACAACTTCTAAGCGGAAAGATGCGAAAGAAATTATTTCAACACGTACTTTTCATACGCCAATTGAAAAGGAAGCGATTGAATTTGTTTTATCAGGTGGTAAGTCTCAAACATCTACCATCTCTTTTGCATTTCGGGTAGCCGATTTATTACAAAATGAGCGCAACGAAGAGGAAGTCATCGGTTGGTTTTATATCCTTCTTCTTGCGGTCAACCGAGAATTCAAACTTCAAAATCCAGAGGGATGGGCAGCGGCTTATCATTACTTATATGTAAAAGAGGAATTAGGGGCGAACGTTACGAAAACTTCCATTGCCCATTCTTTCCAACTATCTGTTCAAACCTTATCGAAGTATGTCAAGAAAATGGAAGAGTTATTGTCTATAAATGACGAAAATGTGTAATTCATTGTCCATAGCTTACAAATTTGAGCAAATAAATGGCGAGGATGTTTCTTTTTTTATAGGATAGATTATAGAAAAAGAACTTTAATGAAATTTTTGCTTACCTAGAAGGAGTGAACCGTCGTGGCAGAAGAAAAAATTTATGATGTGATTATTGCTGGTGCTGGTCCTGCTGGTCTAACAGCTGCTGTTTATACATCCCGCGCAGCATTATCAACACTTATGATTGAACGTGGAATTCCGGGTGGACAAATGGCGAATACGGAAGAAGTTGAAAACTACCCAGGTTTTGACCATATTTTAGGACCGGATTTATCGAATAAAATGTTTGAGCACGCGAAAAAATTCGGTGCTGAGTATGCGTATGGTGATGTAACAGACATTATCGATGGGGAAGAGTATAAGATTGTAAAAGCAGGAAGCAAAGAATATAAAGCTCGTGCTGTCATCATTTCTACAGGTGCGGAGTGGAAGAAGTTAGGCGTTCCGGGCGAAAGTGAATTAGGTGGCCGTGGAGTATCCTACTGCGCAGTTTGTGACGGAGCTTTCTTTAAAGGAAAGGACTTGATCGTCGTTGGTGGGGGAGACTCAGCCGTAGAAGAGGGCGTTTACTTAACTCGCTTTGCTAACAAAGTAACTATCGTGCATCGTCGTGATCAGCTCCGTGCACAGAAAATTTTACAGCAACGTGCATTTGATAATGAGAAGGTTGACTTCATTTGGAATCATACGGTAAAAGAGATTCATGAAGAGAATGGAAAAGTCGGCAAAGTAACTCTTGTAAACACACAAACAGGAGAAGAGTCAGAACAAAAAATCGATGGTGTGTTCATCTATATCGGAATGATTCCATTATCTAAACCGTTTGAAAAGCTTGGAATTACAAATGAGAATGGTTACATTGAAACGAATGAGCAAATGGCAACAAGTGTGCCGGGTATTTTTGCAGCTGGAGACGTTCGTGAGAAAACGTTGCGTCAAATTGTAACTGCTACTGGTGATGGAAGTATTGCTGCAGCGAGTGCACAACATTATGTAGAAGAACTAAAAGAAAAGTTAAAAGCGTTAAAATAATCATCGACAGCTATTGTCGAATGGTGTTTACAAATTCGTAACGGTCATTTAATTCTCTTGTAACATCCATGAAATATATATTCGTTACTATGGAGGTAGTAATTGACCCCCTTTTAAAAAATAGACGTAGGTAGCACGGGTGCCCTTTCCCGTGCTTTTTTTTATTGTTACAGAAAGTTTAAGTGCAATAAAGTGTTAAAATATTCTCTTTACCGTTTTTTTTTGGTGTCTAGCTCCAAGCGCCATCGGCTCGGGTCGCTTCGGCCCTGCTATAGCGACGGAAGCCTCCTTGCAGGTCCTCCAGCGCCCATCGCCTAAGGACTTGCGCTTTGCGTTTTTCTTATCGGTCATGAATTAATGAACAAAGCGAAAGGCAACGTGAAAACATTGCAGACGAGCTTGTGAATGAACCTCAGCTATAAGTGCCTATGTCCTATGCAAAGTCTCTTTCCGCTTCTTTTAGAAAACAACCTTTAGTAATCATGGTGATTTTTACTTTATATAATGGTGCAACTTTCTCCCCTCGGAAAGCAAGTGTCAGGAGCGAAATAGTAAATATTCATTTAAAAATAGTTGTAAAAGCAATAATGCTTTTATTTACAACATCATTAAAATCTACATCTTTCTACATAAAAGCGTAAACGTTTAAGAATTCTGTCACGATTTGATTCGTTGTGATAACGTGCTAATTAATAGTATAATGAAATGAATAAAACTTTCGTTTTAACGACTGAAAAACGTTGCGTAAATTGAGAGTATAGATGTGAAACGCTTGAGGTGATATCGTTGCAAAGAGTTACGAATTGCGTATTATTAAAGGACGGAAAAGTGTTGTTGTTACAAAAGCCGCGTAGGAATTGGTGGTCTGCTCCAGGGGGAAAAATGGAGCAAGGAGAGTCCATTAAAGACTCGGTTATTCGTGAATTTAGAGAGGAAACCGGTATTTATCTGTCGAGCCCAAAAATTAAAGGCGTGTTTACGTTCATTATTAAAGAAGGGCATGAAGTTATTAAAGAATGGATGATGTTTACCTTTTTTGCCGAGCAATTTAGCGGGGAAAATGTTACCGAGACAGAGGAAGGAACGTTAGCTTGGCATTCCGTTCAAGATATTCATGAACTTCCGATGGCACCGGGGGATTATCATATTATCGATTATATGATTAAAGGATCTGGAACGATTTACGGTACCTTTACGTATACACCAGAGTTTGAACTCATTTCGTACCGCCTAGATCCTCAGCCAGCTTAAGCCAATATGTGGGGGAGGCTTGAATCGAATGGAAAATGTACATGCATCTGAAATTAAATTGGTTATCATTACCGGGATGTCCGGAGCTGGAAAGACGGTAGCTATTCAAAGCTTAGAAGATTTAGGCTACTTTTGTGTAGATAATTTACCGCCAACCTTACTTCCTAAATTTATCGAGCTTGTAAAAGAGTCCGGTAACAAGATGAATAAAGTTGCCCTCGTGATGGATTTACGGGGAAGAGAATTCTTTGATTCGTTATTCCAAGCACTTGATGAGATGACGAATCTCGACTGGGTAACTCCGCAGATTTTATTTTTAGACGCAAATGATCAAGTGCTTGTGACTCGTTATAAAGAGACAAGACGATCACATCCACTTGCAGCGACAGGACTCCCGTTAGAAGGAATTCAATCTGAAAGGCAGTTATTACAAGAATTAAAAGGTCGCGCCCAAATCATTTATGATACATCGAATTTAAAACCTCGACAGTTGAGAGAGAAAATACTGAAACAATTTTCAGAAGATGAAAATCATACATTTAACGTTCATGTTATGTCGTTTGGATTTAAGTATGGGATACCGATTGACGCGGATTTAGTTTTTGATGTCCGTTTCTTGCCAAATCCGCACTATATTGATCATATGAGACCAAAAACTGGACTGGAAGAAGAAGTGTCATCCTATGTCCTCAAGTGGAATGAAACATCTAAGTTTATTGAGAAGACAACGGATTTATTAACGTTCATGTTACCGCAGTATAAACGTGAGGGGAAAAGTCAGTTAGTCATTGCGATTGGTTGTACGGGGGGACAACATCGCTCAGTTACATTAGCAGAATACTTCGGAAAGCATTTTAAAGCAGAATATAAAACGCATATTACGCATCGAGATATCGATAGGAGAAAACAACGTTAAATGACGAATAATGAAAAAGCGAAAGTCGTCATTATCGGAGGGGGAACGGGATTATCTGTCCTCCTTCGCGGATTAAAGAAATATCCGTTCGATCTTACAGCTATTGTAACTGTAGCCGATGATGGAGGTAGCTCTGGTCGATTGCGTGATGAACTCAATATCCCCCCGCCAGGAGATGTTCGAAATGTGCTAGCTGCCCTATCTGATGTTGAACCACTTGTTGAAGATTTATTTCAGCACCGTTTCCAAAAAGGAAATAATCTAACAGGGCACTCGCTTGGAAATCTAATCTTGGCAGCAATGACGAATATTACAGGCGATTTTATGCATGCGATACGTGAAATGAGCAAAGTGTTAAACGTTCGAGGTCGCGTGCTGCCTGCTGCGAACCGCAGTGTTGTGTTAAATGCTGAAATGGAAGACGGAACGGTAGTAACAGGAGAATCAAAAATCCCGTATTCCGGAAAAAAGATTAAACGTGTCTTTTTAACTCCTGATAATGTGGAGCCGCTACCTGAATCCATTGAAGCCATTCGAACGGCAGACATGATTATCTTAGGTCCAGGTAGCCTATACACAAGCATTTTGCCAAACTTACTCGTTCCGAAGATTGGACATGAAATTAGTCAAGCAAAAGGGAAAAAAGTATATATATGCAATGTGATGACTCAAGCGGGTGAGACGTTAAACTTTTCCGCTAGCGATCATGTTAAAGCGCTTTATCAGCACTTAAAGTGTTCGTTTATCGATACGATCATCGTCAACAAAATGGAAGTGCCGAATGAAATTAAAGAACGATATGCGGAAGAGAAAGCGGAACCTGTTTATGTAGATCTTGAACACTTACAACAACTTGGCTTACAAGTGATTCAGGATGATATTATTTCTTTTGAGAATCAGGTGATTCGACATAACACGAATAAAGTAGCATCAATCTTACATCGCGTTCTTCAAACAAATGAATAGTTAGGCGTTCGATTGGAGGTGGTTCCTTTGTCATTTGCTTCTGAAACAAAGAAAGAATTAACGAACATCGATGTGAAAACTTGTTGCTTAAAAGCTGAATTGTCTGCTCTAATCCGAATGAATGGCTCACTTTCCTTTTCCAATCGAAAGCTCATTTTAGATGTACAAACTGAAAATGCGGCAATTGCAAGACGAATTTATACGTTAACGAAAAGGCAATACGAAGTACCGGTTGAATTGCTTGTACGGAAAAAAATGCGCTTGAAAAAAAATAATGTGTACATCGTTCGTCTTGTAGAACAAGTGAAAGAAATATTAGAGGACTTACACATATTAGGTGAAGGGTTTACATTTAATCACGAGATTTCTTCCACTCTTGTAGCGAAGAAATGTTGTAAACGGTCATACATTCGGGGCGCATTTCTTGCAGGAGGTTCTGTGAATAATCCAGAAACTTCATCTTATCATCTTGAGATTTTCTCACTTTACAAAGAGCATAATGATTCACTTTCAGCACTAATGAACTACTTTGAGTTAAATAGTAAGACATTGGAGCGAAAGAAAGGGTATATTACGTATTTAAAAGAGGCAGAGAAAATCGGAGAATTTTTAACTTTAGTCGGAGCGCATCAAGCAGTTTTACGATTTGAAGATGTACGTATTGTTCGTGATATGCGAAACTCAGTTAATCGTTTAGTGAATTGTGAAACAGCGAACTTAAATAAAACAATTGGTGCAGCGCTTCGTCAAGTGGAAAACATTAAGTTAATCGATGAGCGCATCGGTTTAGAAGCGCTTCCAGATAAGTTGCGAGAGATAGCGGAATTGCGCGTCACGTATCAAGACGTGACGTTGAAAGAACTAGGTGAGATGGTAACGAGTGGAAAGATTAGTAAATCTGGCATTAACCATCGTTTGCGAAAGCTAGACCAAATTGCAGAGCAACTAAGATCAGGGCAAACGGTTTCATTTAAATGATAAAAACAATGCCGTTTTAGGATGCTTTGGTCCATGAAATATTCGTATCGAATTAGGGAAGATTAATTTAATGATAGGAAAGAGGGGAATTAAATGGTTGAGAAAAAAGTAGAAGTACGGTTAAAGACGGGGCTTCAAGCGAGACCGGCAGCGATGTTTGTTCAAGAAGCAAATAAATATTCCGCTGACGTTTTTCTTGAGAAGGATGGGAAAAAGGTAAATGCCAAATCAATCATGGGGCTGATGAGTTTAGCAATTAGTTCCGGATCTATCATTACGTTAATTGCTGACGGTAATGACGAACAAGAAGCACTAGAGTCTTTAGCAGAATATGTTCAACAAGAAGGATAAATGAAAAAGGGTGCGATAGTCAGGTTTTCCTTACTTTTCGCACCCTGATTGTATTTATTAAGCATAAGTAGATATCTGCTTGTTTTACTTGCAGTATCTCCTTTGTCTCAGTGTGGGAGAGTCTCCCGTTCGTATGACGTTGGGCAGTCTCATCCACTTTTCTTCATTACTTATTGTCCGGCATTAACACTTTGTCAATTAAGCCATATTCTAATGCGCGTTCAGCTGTCATGAAGTTATCACGGTCTGTGTCGCGCTCGATGACTTCAAGAGGTTGGCCTGTACGGTCAGCTAAGATTTTGTTTAATTTATCGCGCATAGCAAGGATGCGTCGTGCAGCGATGTCAATATCCGTTGCTTGACCTTGTGCACCACCGAGTGGTTGGTGAATCATCACTTCACTGTTTGGTAAAGCAAAACGTTTGCCCTTCGTTCCAGCGGCAAGTAAAAATGCGCCCATCGATGCAGCCATTCCGATACACATTGTCGAAACATCCGGCTTAATAAACTGCATTGTATCATAAATAGCCATACCAGCAGTAATAGAACCACCAGGGCTATTAATGTATAAAGAGATGTCTTTCTCAGGGTCTTCCGCTGCTAAAAATAGCAATTGAGCCACTACTGAGTTTGCAACGTGATCATCAATTGGCGTTCCTAAAATGATGATGCGGTCTTTTAAAAGACGAGAATAAATATCGTAAGCACGTTCACCGCGATTTGTTTGTTCGATTACCGTAGGAATAAGGTTCATTAAAATTCCTCCCTTAATTAAAGGTGTTATTTTGTTGTTATTTCCATCATACATTGAAGGTCAATAAAGGTCAAACAATAAACCTTCTACTCATGTGTTTGAATCTTTATTTGCTTTCAGCTTCTACATTGGTGAGAACGTACACCTTCTGGCAAAAGATATTTTAAAAAGGCATAACATAATCAGATGTAATAGGAAATGCAAAAAAGACTTATATTCTACTTTCGATTTTAATTTGATAATTCCTTTATTATGTACAGAAAACATTTTTCCCGTTTTTTATCATTTCAAACCTCTGACTTACTTGAAATGATAAAAGTTTTCCATTATAATTTTATGTGACATTTATAATATGCGCTCGTAGCTCAGTTGGATAGAGCGGTGGTTTCCGGTACCACGTCTGCCGGGGGTTCGAGTCCCTCCGAGCGCGTCATGAGGAGATCTCTTAAAAAAGAGGTCTCTTTTCTTATATTCTCTACAAAATACGGCATATTTGCATATTGTGTAAATAAATATAGGATTACAAATACAACAGAAAACCCTAACAACCGTTAGGGCTCGGGTATTGAAGTGACTTGAGATCGTTCGTTCTACTATATTCATGTTACAGTCGGTCACTTCTTCATGTATGGACTTGAAGCTCATTACTTGCGGATGGAAGAAACAATCCTTCCAAGTTAGGGAGTACGTTTACAATTCCGATTTAATATTATTGTAAGCGACATCGAGATTTTGAATGCGTTTCAGAACTTCAGCATTTTTCGTTAATTGATCGTGTACGAGAGTGGACACGACAGAGCGGTAATAGCTATTCATCGCATCAATTTTAGAAGCTCCATTTGCATTCATTTTTAGATGCTGGCGAAAATTCTCTTCGAAATAGGGCACAGAAAACATTTGCGTCATATGCAACCTCTCCTTCCAAATTCTCTCATTCAAACTTCTCATTTTCTGTTGTACAATGTAATTGTATAGGGGGAAGGTATTATGAATATGAAAGTTGGTTTAATTCAAGAGCAATCGTTAAAGTTAACGATGACGAAAGAACTCCAACAAGCTATTACTCTTTTGCAATATTCAACTGTAGATTTAGTTTCCTATCTACAAGAAGTAACATTAGAAAATCCCCTAATCGATTTTATTGATAAATCGAGTACGACTGTATTTTACCACAACAAAGGTAATCATACGGAAGAAAAGGAAAACTGGATTGAAAATGTCTCGAAAAAAGGCACAAGCTTGCATGAATATTTGCGGTCACAGCTTTGTGGTCTTCACTTCTCACCAATTGAACGGAATGCTATTGAAATATTGATCGATGCTGTGGACCGAAACGGGTACATGAAGGAAGATCTATCGAGTCTATCCATTCAATTTCACGTACCAGAAGAAGTGTTGGAAAAGCAACTACATGTGCTTCAAACACTAGATCCGGTTGGGGTTGGGGCACGTGATTTACAAGAGTGTCTTCTTCTTCAATTACAACATCGAAACGACGAAATGACTTCACTTGCATACAACGTTGTAAAGGAGTTTTTTCATCCTTTTGCTCAAAAGGCGTGGAAAGAAATTGTGAAAGAAACAGGACTTACTCTTCATCAAGTTCAGGCAATACACGACTACATTCAATGCTTAAATCCACGACCAGGCATACAATTCGAGGAAGAAGCTCCCACATATATCGTCCCGGATTTAATTATTGAAGAAAAGCAAGGTCAATGGATGGTTTACTATAATGATGAATTTCTTCCGCAAATTCGAATGAATGCGAGTTATGAACCGCTTATGGGAACAGGAAGCGATACGGAGATTAAAAGCTATGTTGTGAATAAAATGCAACAGTGCAAGTGGCTCGTTAAGTCGTTAGAACAGCGAAAAGACACGTTATTAAGAGTAATGAAAGAAATTATTCGTCGACAGCCGGACTTTTTCGTATTGAAGAATCATGTTTTGAAACCGTTAACATTAAAAGATATTGCAGACGAGTTAAATATACACGAATCGACTGTAAGTCGTGCTGTAAAAGATAAATATGTTCAAACACCATTTGGCCTTTACGAATTAAAATATTTCTTTACAAACCGCGTTGCGTCTTCTGACTCAGATGATACTTCTGCGGCAAATGTGAAAAAAGTTATTCAGCAATTAGTAGATAACGAAAATAAGAAAAAGCCACTTTCAGATCAAAAAATTGCAGATGTATTGAAGAAAGACTATCAAATGACGGTTTCCAGAAGAACGGTGGCGAAATATCGGGATCAATTAAATATCCCTTCATCAAGTTTACGAAAAAGATATGATTGAGAGGGTAGAAGATTGCAAGTTGTTGTTTATAGTAAGAATGGATGTCCCTTATGCGATGAGGCGATTGAGCATTTGAAAGAATTACAAAACGAGTATCCAATTACCATTAACGTAGTTGATATTTACGAGAATGATGACCTTTTAGAGAAGTATCAACTCATGATTCCAGTCGTTGAAATAAAGGGTGAAATCATCGGTTATGGGAAATTGGAGAAAAATTTTTTAAGAAAGCGTTTGCTTGAAGAGTCATATGTTGATTAACGTTTTAACCCCTGCTACAATAAAGATGTAACAGGGGTGTTTTTTTTTACGCCAAGCGGGACACAATAAGTCTTATAGGGACACGAAATGTCCCAACACTGTTGGTGAGAGGGTTTTAATGATGAAGTCAATCATTGAAGTGCAAAAAAAATTATTACCAGATCTTCTCCAAATTATGCAAAAGAGAGTGTATATTCTACAACACATTCGCGTAATGCAACCGGTTGGAAGAAGGAGTCTTTCGAACAATCTAGGCATTAGCGAGCGCGTATTACGTGGAGAAGTTCAGTTTTTGAAGGAACAAGATTTGATTCATATTCACCCCTCTGGTATGACGTTAACCGAGCAAGGTGCAGAGCTTTTACCAGCGATGGAAGAAATGGTAAAAGAAGTATCTGGCCTTTCCATAATGGAAGAAAAGCTAAAGCGTGCGCTCAATTTAAAAGAAGTCATTGTCGTTTCGGGGGATAGTGACCAATCTCCTTGGGTGAAAAAAGAGCTTGGTCGAGCTTGCGTTCAAACATTAAATCAACGGCTTGAAGGAAATGAAACGATTGCCGTTGCTGGAGGAACAACGTTAGCTGCTGTAGCTGATATGATGACGCCAAGTGACAAGCAAAAGCATACGCTTTTCGTCCCAGCAAGAGGTGGGCTCGGTGAAAACGTGGAAAACCAGGCAAACACAATTTGCGCAAAAATGGCGAAACGCGCTCAAAGTAATTATCGTCTTTTACACGTGCCAGATCAGTTGAGTGTAGAAGCGTATCAGTCGATTATAGAAGAACCAACGATACGAGACCTTTTACACGTCATTCGCTCTTCCAACATCGTTTTACATGGAATAGGAGATGCGAAGACAATGGCTGATCGAAGACGGACGCCTCACGATGATGTCGAAAAAATCGAACAGCTGAAGGCGGTAGGCGAAGCCTTTGGATATTACTTCAATCAAGAGGGAGAAGTCGTTCACAAAGTTCAAACAGCAGGTATTCAGCTCGATGACTTAAAGAACATCCCTTGTGTCATTGCTGTAGCAGGAGGAGCTTCCAAGGCAAAAGCGATAAAGGCGTACATGAAACAAGCCATTGATCACATCTTAATTACGGATGAAGGCGCAGCAAAAGAGCTTTTAAGGGAACTATGATTTTCTTCCCTTTAAATAAAAATTATATCCATAACTTTAAGGAGGATTTTAACGATGGCAGTTAAAATTGGTATTAACGGTTTTGGCCGTATCGGACGTAACGTTTTCCGTGCAGCTCTAAACAATCCTGAAGTAGAAGTAGTAGCAGTAAACGATTTAACAGATGCAAACATGCTTGCACATCTTTTAAAATATGATTCTGTACACGGTACACTGGATGCAGAAGTTGCAGTAAACGGCAACGACTTAGTTGTAAATGGTAAAGAAATTAAAGTTCTTTCTGAGCGTGACCCAGCAGCTCTTGGTTGGGGAGACCTTGGTGTAGAAATCGTTGTAGAATCTACTGGTCGTTTCACAAACCGTGCAGATGCTGCGAAACACCTTGAAGCTGGTGCGAAGAAAGTAATTATCTCTGCTCCTGCAAAAGACGAAGATATCACAGTTGTAATGGGTGTTAACCATGACAAGTATGATGCAGCTAGCCATCATGTCATTTCTAACGCTTCTTGTACAACAAACTGCTTAGCTCCATTCGCTAAAGTATTAAACGACAAATTCGGTATCAACCGCGGTATGATGACAACAGTTCACGCATACACAAACGACCAACAAATCTTAGACTTACCTCATAAAGATTACCGTCGTGCTCGTGCAGCTGCTGAGTCTATCATCCCAACAACAACTGGTGCGGCTAAAGCTGTTGCATTAGTATTACCTGAATTAAAAGGTAAATTAAACGGTATGGCTATGCGCGTTCCTACTTCTAACGTTTCGATCGTTGACTTAGTTGCAGAGTTAGATAAAGACGTAACAGTTGAAGAAGTAAACGCAGCACTTAAAGAAGCAGCTGAAGGCGAATTACAAGGTATCTTAGGATACAGCGAAGAGCCATTAGTATCTCGAGACTACAACGGAAATGCGAACTCTTCTACAGTAGATGCATTATCTACAATGGTAATGGAAGGTCGTATGGTGAAAGTTGTATCTTGGTACGACAACGAAACTGGTTACTCTAACCGTGTAGTTGACTTAGCTGCATACGTTGCTAAGCAAGGTCTTTAATTCGTAATCAGTCGATTTGTATAGACTTGTAAGACATTAGACCTTATAGAATACACTTGTTACCACTCTGTTGAAAAAGCTATAATGAATAGCGGAAAGGGGAATGGGGATTTTAATCAACGCCCCCTTCCCCTTTTTGTTCACTATGAAGAAAGCATTTTGAATCCGATCCATAATGCTTTCAATCTCAAAGGAGGACCTTTGAACATGAATAAAAAAACGGTTAAAGATGTGGATGTTAAAGGAAAGGTAGTCTTTTGCCGCGTAGACTTTAACGTACCAATGAAAGATGGCCAGGTAACAGACGATACTCGTATTCGTGCTGCATTACCAACAATTCAATATTTAGTAGAACAAGGAGCGAAAGTTCTATTGGCAAGCCATCTTGGTCGACCGAAAGGACAAGTTGTTGAAGAGCTTCGTTTAACACCAGTCGCGAAGCGTCTTGAAGAACTTTTAGGTAAACCGGTTCAAAAAGCGGATGAAGCTTACGGTGATGCTGTCAAAGCGCTAGTTTCTAGCATGAACGAAGGAGACGTTCTCGTATTAGAAAACGTTCGCTTCTACCCAGGTGAAGAAAAGAACGATGCAGACTTATCAAAAGCATTTGCTGAATTAGCAGATGTTTATGTTAATGATGCGTTCGGTGCTGCTCACCGTGCTCATGCTTCAACTGCAGGTATTGCAGAACACTTACCAGCAGTTGCAGGCTTCTTAATGGAGAAAGAATTGAACGTATTAGGAAAAGCGCTTGAAAATCCAGATCGTCCATTCACTGCAATCATTGGTGGAGCGAAAGTAAAAGATAAGATTGGCGTTATCGAAAGCCTACTTGATCGCGTAGATAACTTAATTATCGGCGGTGGTCTTGCATATACGTTCGTGAAAGCATTAGGTCATGAAATCGGTAAATCTTTATTAGAAGAAGATAAGATTGAGTTAGCGAAAGACTTCATGGCTCGCGCGAAAGAGAAAGGCGTTAACTTCTATATGCCAGTAGACGTAATCGTTGCAGATGACTTCTCAAACGATGCTAATACGAAAGTTGTCTCCATCGACAGCATTCCTTCAGATTGGGAAGCGTTAGATATTGGACCAAAGACGCGCGAAACATACAAAGACGTTATTCATAACTCAAAGTTAGTTGTATGGAACGGTCCAATGGGCGTATTTGAAATCGATGCTTTTGCAAATGGAACGAAAGCTGTTGCTGAAAGCTTAGCAACTGCAGAGAATACATACACAGTTATCGGTGGTGGTGACTCTGCAGCAGCAGTTGAAAAATTCAATCTTGCTGACAAGATGGACCACATCTCAACTGGTGGCGGTGCTTCTCTAGAGTTTATGGAAGGC
Source organism: Bacillus kexueae (assembly GCF_022809095.1). Taxonomy (GTDB): domain Bacteria; phylum Bacillota; class Bacilli; order Bacillales; family Aeribacillaceae; genus Bacillus_BZ; species Bacillus_BZ kexueae. Next base: position 3,975 of record NZ_JALAZE010000011.1, on the reverse strand, counting down.
AAAGCTTTACCAGGTGTTGAAGCATTACAAAATAAATAAACCCTAATCAAACCCTAAAATACCCTTTTAAATAACGGATGACACAAAGCCTTTAAAAAGGAAGGTGTAAACGATGAGAAAACCTATTATTGCAGGTAACTGGAAAATGCATAAAACACTTTCTGAAGCAAAAAGCTTTGTGAAGGAAGTGAAAACACTCGTTCCATCTGTTGAGAAAGTAGATGCGGTTGTATGTTCACCAGCACTATTTCTTGGTCAATTAGTGGACGAAGTAAAGGGCACTGAGTTAAAAATTGGTGCTCAAAACATGCACTTTGAAGAACAAGGTGCTTTCACAGGTGAAGTAAGCCCTGTTGCACTGAAAGATTTAGGCGTTCAATATGTAATCATTGGACATTCAGAGCGTCGCGAAATGTTCAACGAAACAGATGAATCAGTAAATCGTAAAGTGATGGCTGCTTTTAAACATGGCTTAACTCCAATCGTTTGTGTAGGTGAATCTCTTGAAGAGCGTGAAGCTGGTCAAACAAATGCATTAGTTGGCGAGCAAGTGAAAAAAGCACTTCAAGGATTAGATGAAGCACAAGTGAAGCAAGTAGTAATTGCGTATGAGCCAATCTGGGCAATCGGAACGGGTAAATCTTCATCTGCAGAAGATGCTAATGAAGTTTGTGCACATATTCGTCAAGTTGTTGCTGATGTATTCTCAAACGAAGCAGCAAACAGCATCCGTATCCAATACGGTGGCAGCGTAAAGCCTGCGAACATTAAAGAATACATGGCACAGCCAGATATTGATGGTGCACTAGTTGGTGGAGCTAGCTTAGAAGCTCAGTCTTTCTTACAGCTTTTGGAGGCAGGACAACATGAGTAAAAAACCAGTAGCGCTAATCGTACTCGACGGATTCGCTCTTCGCGATGAGGCGAAAGGAAACGCAGTCGAGCAAGCGAAAAAGCCAAACTTTGACCGTTTTTGGAACGAGTATCCTCATGCAACTTTAAAAGCGTGCGGTGAAGCAGTAGGTCTTCCAGAAGGTCAAATGGGGAACTCGGAAGTAGGACATTTAAACATTGGTGCCGGTCGAATCGTTTATCAAAGTTTAACACGTGTAAACGTAGCGATTCGAGAAGGAGAGTTCTTTGAGAACGAAATGTTCCTTTCAGCGATGAAGCACGTAAAGGAAAAAGGAACGAATCTTCACCTTTTCGGTTTATTATCAGATGGTGGTGTTCACAGCCATATCCAACATTTATACGCGTTGCTTAAGCTTGCAAAAGATCAAGGCGTAGAAAATGTTTATATTCATGGGTTTTTAGACGGCCGTGATGTTGGACCACAAACAGCTAAACAATACATTGAAGAATTAAACGCTAAAATTGAAGAGTACGGCGTAGGTGAGATTGCGACTATTTCAGGCCGTTACTACTCAATGGATCGTGATAAGCGTTGGGATCGTGTAGAAAAAGCTTATCGTGCGATGGTATACGGGGAAGGCCCATCTTATAAAGATGCATCCGCTTGTGTGGAAGATTCTTATGCAAACGGCATCTATGATGAGTTCGTTATTCCATCTGTTATTACGAAGGAAGATGGAAGCCCTGTTGCCACAATTAAAGATGAAGATGCGGTTATTTTCTACAATTTCCGCCCAGATCGCGCGATTCAAATCTCAAACACGTTTACGAATAAAGATTTCCGTTCGTTCGATCGTGGAGAGAAGCATCCTGAAAACTTATACTTTGTGTGTTTAACACATTTCAGTGAAACAGTTGACGGATATGTTGCTTTCAAGCCAGTGAACTTAGATAACACACTTGGAGAAGTGATTTCTCAAGGTGGCTTAAAGCAGCTTCGTATTGCGGAAACAGAAAAGTATCCGCACGTAACATTCTTTATGAGCGGTGGTCGTGAGGAAAAATTCCCGGGAGAAGAACGCATTTTAATTGATTCTCCGAAAGTTGCAACATACGACCTGAAGCCTGAAATGAGTGCTTATGAAGTAACGGAAGCACTTTTAAATGAAATCGATGCGGATAAGCATGATGCGATTATTTTAAACTATGCAAACCCTGATATGGTTGGGCACTCCGGAATGCTTGAACCAACAATTAAAGCGGTTGAAACAGTTGACGAATGCCTAGGAAAAGTCGTTGACCGCATTATCGAAAAGGGTGGCGTAGCTATTATTACAGCTGACCACGGAAATGCGGATGAAGTCGTGACACTAGAAGGAAATCCTCAAACAGCTCATACGACAAATCCAGTTCCTGTCATTGTAACGAAAAAAGGAATTGAATTACGAAATGACGGCATTTTAGGTGACTTAGCACCGACAATGCTTGAGTTACTCGGTTTAAATCAACCGACTGAAATGACTGGCCAAACACTTATTCAAAAGTAATCAAGTGATCATCTCGAGATGAAAATAACCATAAAAAAGGAGTCGAAAAACATGCCACAAATTATTGATGTTTATGCTCGCGAAGTATTAGATTCTCGCGGTAACCCAACTGTTGAAGTAGAAGTTTACACTGAGTCTGGCGCATTTGGTCGTGCATTAGTACCAAGCGGTGCTTCTACTGGTGAATATGAAGCAGTAGAATTACGTGACGGTGACAAAGAGCGTTACTTAGGTAAAGGTGTATTACAAGCAGTTAAAAACGTAAACGAAATTATCGCTCCAGAACTTTTAGGTATGGACGTAACTGAGCAAAACGCTATTGATATGCTTTTATTAGAGCTTGACGGTACTGAAAACAAAGGTAAATTAGGTGCGAACGCAATTCTTGGAGTTTCTATGGCGGCAGCTCGTGCAGCAGCGGATTTCCTTGGCGTTCCTTTATACGAGTACCTTGGTGGTTTCAACGCGAAAACATTACCAGTACCAATGATGAACATCTTAAACGGTGGTGCACACGCTGATAATAACGTAGATATTCAAGAATTCATGGTTATGCCAGTAGGTGCTGAAAACTTCCGTGAAGCACTTCGCATGGGAACAGAAATCTTCCATAGCTTAAAAGCAGTACTTAAGTCTAAAGGCTACAACACTGCAGTAGGTGACGAAGGTGGTTTCGCTCCAAACTTAAGCTCTAACGAAGAAGCTTTACAAACAATCATCGAAGCAATTGAAAAAGCTGGTTACAAGCCTGGCGAGCAAATCATGCTTGCAATGGACGTAGCTTCTTCTGAGTTATTCAACAAAGAAGATGGCAAGTACCACTTAGCAGGTGAAGGTGTTGTGAAAACATCTGAAGAAATGGTTGACTGGTATGAAGAGCTTGTATCTAAATATCCGATCATTTCAATTGAAGACGGTTTAGATGAAAACGATTGGGAAGGTCACAAACTTTTAACTGAGCGTATCGGTCATAAAGTTCAATTAGTAGGTGACGACTTATTCGTAACGAACACGAAGAAGCTTTCTCAAGGTATCGAGCAAGGTGTTGGTAACGCAATCTTAATTAAAGTGAACCAAATCGGTACACTTACTGAAACTTTTGAAGCAATTGAAATGGCAAAACGCGCTGGTTACACAGCAGTTATCTCTCACCGTTCTGGTGAAACAGAAGATAGCACAATTGCTGACATCGCTGTTGCTACAAACGCTGGTCAAATCAAAACAGGTGCTCCTTCTCGTACTGACCGTGTTGCGAAATACAACCAATTACTTCGCATTGAAGACAACTTAGGTGCAACTGCAAAGTACGAAGGATTAAAATCTTTCTACAACTTAAAAAAATAATTGAAAGATAATAAAAATCCTCCTCTTTTTTAAGGGTTCTACGTCAAATGTTGGGGTAGGAGTATTTCCTATTACTCCTCACCCCACTTGAATATCATACGATTTCAATTGATGATGTAATAATATCTTTAATCGGAAGCGATCATAACGTTTAAACCCAAACGCATTCCGTTTAATTACTTTTGTTTGATTGTTTAATCCTTCTATAAATCCGTTGTTATATTCAAAG
>NZ_JALAZE010000010.1 GCF_022809095.1 Bacillus kexueae | reverse complement strand
ATATATCCGTTTTTATAACCACCAACGGTTTCAAAAAAAATTAAACAACCTGAGTCCTTATGAATATAGGACTCAGGTTGCTTAAATGTGCTTTTTTATTCCTGTCTACTTGACAGGGGTCACTTCATATCGACATTCGCTTGTTTTCTATTTAGAGGATGATTTTCCTACTGTTTTCATAATCAATTCGTACAGTTTCTCCCACTCCGGGGATTTTTTCTCTTCTTTCTTTTCGTTCGCCATTTACATACCTCCTACCGCCTGTTACACGCCGGTTAGTGTGAACAATTCCTTCAATTCATCGGATGAAAGCTCGGTAATCCAGTTGTCACTTTGAATGATTTCGTCGTTTAACGATTGTTTTTTCTCAATCATTTGGTCGATTTTTTCTTCAATCGTTCCGGTCGTAATGAATTTGTGCACGTGAACAAATCGTTTTTGGCCGATTCGGTATGCACGGTCCGTTGCTTGGTTTTCAACCGCTGGATTCCACCAACGGTCAAAATGAATGACGTGGTTTGCCGCTGTTAAATTCAGTCCCGTACCGCCGGCTTTTAGCGACAGAATGAGAATGGTTGCTTCTCTGTTTTGGAACGATTCGACCATCTTGTCTCGCTCGGTTTTCGATAAGCTTCCGTTTAAGAAGAGAACCTTCGTATTGAACTCTTTTTGCAGGAGCTCTTTCATCATTTCGCCCATTTTGATGTATTGGGTGAAAATGAGACAGCTTTCGCCTTGTTCCTGAATCGATCCAATTAGATCAATGAGCTTCTCTAATTTATGTGACCGCTCGATCATCTTTGTCGGCGCGTCTTCTTTTAAGTAAAGCGAAGGGTGATTACAGAGCTGTTTGAGCTTGCCGAGCATTTGTAAAATGAGCGCTTTTCGCTCAAATCCTTTCATGGTTAACACGGAATCAAACGTATCTTTGACGAGCTGTTCGTATAGGGAAGCTTGCTCGACGGTTAGGGCGATGTATTCTTTTTGCTCTTGTTTATCCGGTAAATTGAGTTGGACTTGTTCATCGCGCTTCGTTCGGCGAAGTAAAAACGGTTTAATGAGGCGGCGTAAGTCCTCAATTTTTTCTTCGCTTCGGTCTTTTTCGATCGGGGCGACGAACGTTTGCTGGAAGCGGTGGAGTGTTCCTAAATACCCTTTATTAATAAAATCAAAAATGGACCACAGTTCACTTAAGCGATTTTCCATCGGTGTACCGGTTAGGGCGATATGGTGTAACCCTTTTAATTTCCGAATGGCGCGCGACTGCTTCGTATGGGCATTTTTAATATTTTGCGCCTCGTCTAGGCAAATCGTGTTCCATGTAACGCTTGAAAGTTCATCAAAATCGGCATGGCTCAGTCCGTAAGACGTAATGATGACGTCCGCTCCTTCTAAAAATGGCTCAAATGCATCGCCTTTTTGACGATTAGGGCCGTAATGAAGCTTCACGTTTAAGCTTGGTGCGAACTTTTCCAATTCCTTTTGCCAGTTGCCGAGAACGGAGGTTGGGGCAATGATCAAAGCCGGTGTTTGCATGCCTTCACGTTCCTTCACCGACAAAAAGTACGTGATCATTTGCACCGTTTTCCCAAGGCCCATATCGTCGGCTAAACAAGCGCCGAAGCCGAACTGACGTAAAAAGAGGAGCCAGTTGACCCCTTGGTGCTGATACGGCCTTAGTTCCCCATGTAAGCTTTTCGGTACGTCTACGACTGGAATTTCCTCAACGTTATTCATTTGTTTGAGCAGCTTTTTCATTTGAGCGTTCAATTCAATTTGAATGTTCGCAAACGCACGCAGGTCATCTTCTCCTTCGTGTCGATCGTCTGAGGCGAGAAATTCTTGCTGCAAGATGTCTTGAACGTGCAAGCCTTCTGTCTCGGCTCGCTCTAACACTTTTTTGACTTGGGCAATAAACGCAGGGTCGAGTTTAATCCACTGTCCTTTGTAATGGACGAGGCGGCGGTTGCCGTCCACAAGCTTTAAAAACTCTTCTTCTGTCATTTCGACACCGTTTGTCGCAAAGCGCCAGTCGAAGTCGACTAAGCTGTTTAGCCCGACGAACGACGGGCCTCTTGTTATAGACGGCATCTTCGCTTTAATCATCATTTTCGCCTCGCGCACGACGTCCCACCACGACGGAAGTAAAATCTCAATGCCCATATGAACAAACGTTTCGCTCGCTTCCGTTAAAAAGCGCCACGCTTCGTCTTCTGATAAAAGGGCGGTACCACTTTCGATCGATAGCCATGGCACAATCTTTTGAAACCGTTCTTGCTCGCGCTCAATCGTTGAAAAATGTGGCTTCCATCTCGCTGGAAGGCTCTTTTCCCCAGTAAAAAAGCGAACGTCACCGGACTTCCGATTTCGTAAAAAGAGCTCGATTTTCCAATCATCGCCGTCCCACTCTGGTTCATTTAAGCGGAGGCCAATCGTAAACGGTAAATCATTCATTTTCCAGCCGATTCGCTCCAAAAAGTCTTCTTCATCGATAAACTGACCATCCATCGTTTTTAGCACTGGGTACTTTTCTACTATAGTATTCCATGCCTCTTGAATGACCGGATTTTGGGCCATGACATCCATGACACATTCCGAAAACCAGTCCACATCCTCGATGTCGTCTTCAATCGGACGGAAACGAAGCTCGCCCTTTTGGAACGCTTCAAAGTCCGGCATAAATTGCCCTGCTTGAATCGCTTCATACATTGCTCGAGCCATTTCAAGCTCCCGATGAAACACCTCATCAAACGAAAAGTGGAAAAACTGGTTATGCGTCCCGCCAGCAAACAACTCAAGCGCCATAAACGGCGACACAACGATTTTGTCACCGAATGCCTCGACAAACATCGTGCCGTAAAACGAGGAAGCATGATGTAAAAACAGCTTCGGTGCCCAAAAATCAGTCCGAAGAATGCGGCTTTCTTCATCGACACAAACGAGGACGTAGTTTCCGTCTTCTAGCCGTTCGCCTAAGATGTAAAAGGTCTCTTTATTCATCATCCAACAACTTCCCTTTCTTCAACTCTTCTTGGAAAGCGCGGAGTCGTTTATGTTGCTCGACTATTTTTTGAAAATAGCTTTCCCATACGTCGATTTTCTTGTCTTTTTTATACATGCGCTTCAGTCGTTTTAAATGCCTCACCGCTTGTTTGTAGCTTGCGCGATTTTTCTCCAGAAGACGCTGTTGAACCGCACGATGTAGTAACGGGATGAGCGCGTGCGGCGCCTCTTTCTCCATTCTTTTAATAAACGACGTCTCGAAATCTTCGATTACTAAGCCTGTGACGTCTTGTAAATCTAGCCAGTCCGTATAGCTCTCCCTCTCGAGTAATAACGCATTGTACGTCCCGAAGCTGTAGGGCAGCATGTGATGACACGCTTCAATCAGTACCTCCATATCCCCAGTCTCATCCGCATACTCCTCAAACTGCTGGATTAAAAAGTCCACGACTTGTCGCTTCATGTAAGATGGTAGATCGTCGTGTAAAAACTGGCCGATAAACTGTATATAATAGTCTTTCCAAGGGGAAAATCGCTCCCACGCCTTTTGCTCGACAATATCGCCGAACCAGTCAAGCGAATACGGCACCATCATCGCATCAAAATCCGCTAAGCGATCAATGACATCCTTATCTCGCCCTTCCATAAAGGCAATGTTTAAAGACGCGAGAGTTAATTCGAGTGAGTGTGGATGTTCTTTCACTGATTCTTCTACCCATGTTTTCTCTTCTTCCAATAAGTCAACGAGCACTTTTAGCCAAATCGTACGGTAAATGGAGAACCGCTCGAATAAAAAGGGAGAATGATTCGTTAATAACTCACGCACGTACGGAACCGAATCGTGTAAGTTAGATTCGAGCGAAAACGATTGACGATTAACCCGAAGCTGGTTCGCTCCACTAGTCACTTCTTCTTGTAGCGCATTGACATAAGAAAACATCACTTGATTTTGATAATCTTCGGAAACGTGCTGTTCCTTCAGACACGTAAGCATTCGGTCTAAGGTGAACAGCCCGACATGAATGAAATAAAGTGGTTTTAACTCTTGTTTCCACGGGGCCGATCGCTTTAATTTCGGATACAATTGGCGATAAACCGACTGGATGAGTTGATTGGGTGACAGGAGGCGATGGCTAAGCTGATTCCATTCTTGATGGAACAACCGATACCAGCTCTCCACTGATTCAAGCTTTAAGTCGCTTCCTTTTTTAATCAAGCCGGCTTCCGTTAACTTCGCTAATTTTCCGCGCTCTTCTCCACGTTTCCACTCTTCCAAAAAGGAACCAAGTAGACCTGACGTTGCATATACATAAAAGAGTACCGCGAGCAAGTGACGGCACGGATACGCCTTCGGACAACTGCACGAACTCATCGGTGCGTAGTCTAAATCGAGGGAAACCTTCACCGGTGTCACATCTTGCACGCTGGCCCTTACAACGGCATTTGAAACCTTCACATTAAAGACAAGGCCTTGCCGATACAGCAATAAGCCTTTTTTCACTAGCTGTTGATGCTCTTCATTCGTCGGTGAAAGATATTTCAGCACACTCTCACCGCACGACAACACTTGCTCTTTTTTAATCTCTCGCGCTAACATAACGTCCGCTCCTAAATAAAATCTTTACGTTTCATTATAACCGAAAAGCGGGTACGGATTAAGGAAGGATAAAAATTTACGAAAAGCCGACAAAAAAGACAGAAGAAGTTCGAAGATTGTAAAAAAAGATTGTCATGGTTGTCCGACATCTAGTATAATCTTCATAGATTAATTGACTAAAAATGTAAATGGAAGGACGCTTTGAAGAATGGAAGATAAATTGCCTATGCAAGAGGAGTTCTTAAAAGTGCTCTTGAACGCCTACCAAAAGGGCGAGAATTCGAAAAATGTGACAACAGAAGAGTTGTTGAGATTGATTGAAACGGATCTTAAAAATGTCATCGCATAATCGAAAAGTGCCGATAGTTTATGAAAATAGACTTTCGGCACTTTTTTTATTGAGTTTGAGCTAGAAAGTAAAAGGAAATGTGACCTCCGACCTGTGTGTCTTTAGGTTCAATTTCTCATTTTTGTCGTGTTCATAAAAGGTGCTCCGTGAAGGGACGATAAAAAGAATGGACTTCTCTATTTTCTAAACAGTATGACCCCGAGGGAGGAAAGAATGGTGGAACATAAATGGTTAACTCCAGAAGAGATTGAGGCGAAAAAACAGCGGAAGAAGCTACTCATGTATATCGCACTCCCTGTTGCAGCAATCGTCCTTGGTGGCGTTATTCCAGTTATATTAAATTAAAGAATCCCTCGACGCAACGAATGAATGAACAACCAGAATCGAGAGATTTTAACGAAATGGGTGGTATAAATATCCACCCATTTCGTTTGTAAAAGAATTGTAAATATTATGGAAAATCTGCTAAGTTTAAGTATAATGAAAAGCAGGTAATGAAAAAAATGTTGAAAACAGTAGAATACAAGCAGTAAAACTTTTATAATAGAAAACATGCAAAAATTTGAAAAACTGGAGGTCAGCATGGAAGAGACAATTAGCCTTAAAGAACTATTTGCGACATTGCGAAAGCGCTTAGCGCTCATTGTCATGATTACAGCACTCGCAACAATGACAAGTGGAATTATTAGTTACTTTTTTATTACCCCAATCTATCAATCTTCAACTCAAATATTAGTGAACCAAGCTAAAGGGGATCAAGCAACATTCCAATATAACGAAATCCAAACGAACTTACAGTTAATTAATACGTATAACGTCATTATTAAAAGCCCTGCGATTTTGGACAAAGTCATTGATCGAATGAATATTGATGAATCTGTCGAGTCATTAAATGAGAAGATTACGGTAAATAGTGAGAAGGATTCGCAAGTTGTGAATATTTCGGTGCAGGATGAAGATCCAGAACGCGCTGCACAAATTGCGAACACAATCGCAACGGTTTTCCAAAGTGAAATTAAACAAATTATGAATGTCGATAATGTGAACATTTTATCGACTGCGGAAGTAAAAGAAAATCCGTCACCAGTCAAGCCACAGCCTGTCCTGAATATGGCCATTGCGTTTGTCGTTGGGTTAATGACTGGTGTTGGTCTTGCGTTTTTACTAGAGTATTTAGATAACACGATTAAGACGGAGCAAGATATTGAGAGAGTATTGCAGCTACCAGTCCTTGGAGCGATTTCTGAAATGGATGATGACGCATCAAAAAGTACACAAGTAACAGCGACGAAGCAGCGTGTAAGGGGGGAGTCATATGGCGCGTAATAGAGGAAAAGGAAATCGTACCACTTTCAAGCGAAACGAACGATCATTAATTACAGCCAAAATGCCGAAATCCCCTGTTTCTGAGCAATATCGAACAATTCGAACTAATATTCAGTTTTCGGCTGTAGATGAAGAAGTGAAAACGATTTTAGTGACATCAGGAAGTCCTGGGGAAGGAAAGTCGACGACAGCGGCGAATTTAGCTGTTGTGTTTGCCCAGCAAGGGAAGAGGGTATTATTAATTGATGCTGATTTACGAAAGCCAACAGCACATTATACGTTCCGTGTCGAAAATATTTACGGGTTGACGCGCGTATTGACAAGACAAGTAACGTTACAAGAAGCTATTCAACCGTGTGAGGTTGAGAATTTAGATATTTTAACGAGTGGTCCGATTCCACCAAACCCAGCGGAGTTATTGTCTTCACAGCATATGAAGGAATTCATCAATGAGGTTAAAGGGATTTACGACATGATTATCTTTGATACCCCGCCTGTTTTAGCGGTAGCAGATGCTCAAATTCTCTCCAACCATGTGGATGGGTCGATTTTAGTAGTTTGGAGCGGAAAAACGGAATTGGAGCTAGCTCAGAAAGCAAAAGAAGCACTTTCTGTAGGAAAAGGGAAGCTTCTTGGGGTTGTCTTAAACGGGAAGAAGAAGAAAGACAGTCAATATTACTATTATTATGGTGGGAAATAAGATATAATTCGACAAACTTCCCTCTTCTCACTTTATTCAATATTTGTTACAATATGTAATTGTCTTACAGAAAAATGTGCTATTGGACCTATTTTGGTGGAAGGGGGAGTTTTATGATCGATTTACATTGTCACATTTTACCTGAGGTGGATGACGGGGCGAAGCACATGACAGAGAGCATAGAAATGGCGCGGAAAGCGGTAGAAGAAGGAATTGCAACGATTGTGGCTACGCCTCATCATAAACACGAGAAATATGACAATGAAGCTGATATTGTCATTGAAGGGGTTCGTAAACTTCAAGCGGCACTTGATCGAGAGGGTATTCCCCTTAAAGTCGTTTCAGGACAAGAAATCCGCCTTTACGGCGAACTTTTAGAAGATTTAGAGAATAACCGATTAATTGGATTGAATGAGGGGAAATACGTTCTAATTGAGTTCCCGTCTAATCATGTTCCGCGTTTTGCTGAGCAACTCATTTATGATTTGCAATTAAAAGGGATTACGCCTATTATTGCTCACCCAGAGCGCAACAGTGAGATTATGCAAAACAGTGATTTACTATACAAGTTAGTCAAGCGCGGGGCGTTAGCGCAAATTACTGCAGGAAGCTTAGTCGGAAAATTCGGAAAAAAAATTCAGAAATTTTCGTTCGACTTAATCGAAGCGAGGTTAGCACACGTTATCGCATCCGATGCACATAACATAAAGACGAGAGGCTTTCATATAAGAGACGCCTATCATACTTTACAACAAAAGTTTGGGATGGATGCTGTTTATTATTTACAAGAGAATGCTGAGTATATCTTAAATTCTCAATCTATTTATCGGGACGAACCTTTACGCGTTCGTAAGAAGAAGTTTTTGGGAATTTTTTAATAGGTAAGTCAAACCTTAATAGAAGATATAATCTTCTACAAGATTGTTGTGGTTTTTTTGCGACCGAAACGTATGAGTTTCGGTCCACTTCTGTTCAGGTGATGTCTCCTAACCTTTATCAATGGGGGCACTCGGCTGCGCTGTGGGTATTCAGTCTTAATACCTTAGACGCGTGTCGTCAATGGTGCGGTGTGAGGTAGGGTTAGATGCCCTATTTTACTAATAAGAAGATCTAGATATGGTGATTCCTTGTAGTCTTTATATCTAGATTTTTTTACAATTCATACTCTACAAGGTGTACTTCATGTTTTATATGAAATAAGGGGGAAATGAAAGTGAAAACAGTCAAGAAAGCGATTATTCCTGCCGCGGGGCTTGGTACGCGCTTTTTACCAGCGACAAAAGCAATGCCGAAGGAAATGTTACCGATTGTTGATAAACCGACGATTCAATACATAGTAGAAGAAGCGATCGAATCTGGAATTGAAGACATTATTATCGTCACAGGAAAAGGAAAGCGCGCGATTGAGGATCATTTCGATCATGCGTTTGAACTCGAGCAAAACTTAATGGAAAAACAAAAGTTTGAGCTCCTTGAAAAAGTAAAACATGCTTCTGATTTAGCGAATATTCATTATATTCGCCAGAAAGAGCCGAAAGGATTAGGGCATGCGGTATGGTGTGCGCGTAAGTTTATCGGAGACGAGCCATTTGCGGTTCTGTTAGGGGATGATATTGTTCAAGCAGAGAAGCCGTGCTTACGTCAATTAATCGAAGAGTATGAACAAACACAAGCCTCTGTGATTGGGGTCCAAACAGTACCGGAAAGTGAAACACATCGTTACGGTATTATTGATCCGATTGGACAGAACGGTCGTCGTTATCAAGTGCGTCAGTTTGTCGAAAAACCAAAGCAAGGAACAGCCCCTTCGAACTTAGCAATCATGGGCCGTTACGTATTAAATCCAGAAATCTTCATGTTTTTAGAAGAGCAGCAAATTGGTGCTGGTGGGGAAATTCAATTGACGGATGCAATTCAACGTCTGAACGAAATTCAACGTGTATTTGCCTACGATTTTGAAGGGAAGCGTTATGACGTTGGGGAGAAGTTAGGGTTTATTAAAACGACGGTGGAGTTTGCGTTGAATCATGAGGATTTAAAAGAAGATGTTATGAAGTTTATGGAAGATTTATTAAAAAATAAGATTGAAGTATAGGAGGTGTACTACGTGGAAGAGGTAAAATATAAAATGGGAGCACAAGATGTAAATATAAAGAGTGCCTCCCAAAATAAAGCTGCCTTTCATATTTCAAAAAGAATAATAGATATTTTAGGAGCAATCTTTGGGCTAATATCACTTAGCCCTCTGTTTTTATTTATATCTATTTTTTATATGTTTGGAGAAAATAAAGGGCCTGTTTTCTTTAAACAGATACGTATTGGGAAGGGTGGCAAAGAGTTTTATATTTATAAATTTAGATCGATGGTAGTTAATGCTGAAGAAAAACTAAAACAAGATAATGAGTTGTATAAAAAATATATCGAAAATAGTTATAAATTAGAACCTCATGAAGACCCAAGAATTACAAGATTTGGTCGGTTTATTAGAGCAACGAGTATCGATGAAATTCCTCAACTAATAAATGTCCTTAAAGGTGAAATGAGTTTAGTAGGACCTAGACCAGTTGTTAAAGAAGAACTAAAAGAATATAAGGATAAAGTAAATGAATTTTTATCTGTAAAACCTGGAGTAACTGGTTATTGGCAGGTAAGTGGTAGAAGTAGTGTTGGTTATCCTGAAAGAACTAATATCGAATTATATTATATTTATAATCAATCTTTTATGTTAGATATAAAAATTCTATTAAAGACAATTATAGTGGTTTTATTTAAAAGGGGAGCATATTAAAAGAAAAAATTTATATTTAATTATAGTAATATAAATATAAAAAATATAAAGGAAGGTATAGGATATGTTTAACTTAGAAGGGAAAACAGTTTTAGTAACAGGTGGAACAGGTTCATTTGGAAAAAAATTTGTTAATAAAGTATTAGAATATGATGTGAAAAAGGTAATTATCTTTAGCCGTGATGAATTAAAACAATATGAAATGGCTCAAGAATATAAAGATCCTCGTATTCGTTTCTTTTTAGGGGATGTTCGAGATAAAGATCGACTATATCGTGCTTTTGATGGTGTTGATATTGTAGTTCATGCTGCAGCATTAAAACATGTAGGTGCTTGTGAGTATAATCCTTTCGAAGCAGTAAAAACAAATATTCATGGAGCTCAAAATATAATTGAGGCAGCAATTGATAGAGGGGTACAAAGGGTTATTGCTTTAAGTACGGATAAAGCTTGTAGCCCAATCAACCTATATGGTGCAACTAAACTTGCATCTGACAAAATTTTTGTAGCTGCAAACTCCTATGTAGGTGAAAAAGACACTAGATTTTCAGTAGTTCGATATGGAAATGTTGTTGGTAGCCGAGGAAGTGTCGTTCCATTCTTTAAGAAAGTTCGTCATACTGGAAAATTACCTATTACTGATGAAAGAATGACTCGCTTTTGGATTACCTTGGATCAAGGTGTTCAATTTGTATTAGATAATTTGCAACGTATGCGTGGTGGGGAAATTTTTGTTCCGAAAATTCCAAGCATGAGGGTAGTAGATTTAGCTGAAGCCATAGCTCCGGAATGTGAAATTGAAATCGTTGGAATTCGTCCAGGAGAAAAACTTCATGAAGCGATGATTACAGAAGATGATGCTCGCCGTACATTGGAATTTGATACGTATTATATTATTCAGCCTGAATTCCCGTGGTGGGCTGAAGAGGATATGAAAGAAGGAAAGCCGTTACCAGATGGTTTTAAATATACCAGTGATATGAATACCGATTGGCTAACAGTTGACGAGTTAAGAGCATTAGTAGAAGAAATGTAAATCATTTCTTCTACACCCTTAGGAGTTGATTAAAATGGAAAAACAAATAAACTTTAAACCTATTAGAGAATCGTACTTACCTTATGGAAGACAGTGGATTGATGATGAAGATATTAATGCTGTGGTTGAAGTTTTAAAAGGTGATTATTTAACAACTGGTCCATATATATCTAAATTTGAACAAGAAATCGCTCAGTATGTAGGTGCTAAATATGCCGTTGCCTTTTCGAATGGTACTGCAGCACTACATGGAGCTTGTTATGCAGCTGGTATTGAAGAAGGTGATGAGGTTATCACAACTCCAATGACCTTTGCAGCTAGTGCCAATTGTGTTCTTTATCAAGGTGGAGTACCCGTTTTTGCCGATATTAATGAAAAAACCTACAATATTGATCCTAATGAAATTGAACGAAAGATAACCAATAAAACGAAGGCCATTATTCCAGTCGATTTTACTGGTCAACCTGTTCATTTAGAACGTATTATGGAAATTGCCCAAAAACATAATTTAGTTGTGATTGAAGATGCGGCACATGCATTAGCAGCTAGCTATAAAGGGAGAAAAATTGGCTCCATTAGTGATATGACAATGTTTAGCTTTCATCCAGTAAAACATATTACTTCAGGTGAGGGTGGAATAATTACAACCAATAATAAAGAATTCTATGAAAAGCTTTTACAATTTCGCTCTCATGGGATTACACGGGAAAAGGATCAGCTAATGGAATACCACGGTCCTTGGTATTATGAAATGCAATTTCTTGGATACAATTACCGCATGACGGATATTCAAGCCGCTTTAGGAATAAGTCAATTAAAGAAATTGGATAAATTTGTTCAACTTCGTCGTAAATATGTTCAAATATATAATGGAGCATTTGAAGAAATGGATGAAATTAATACACCTCACCAACATCATGATGGTGAATCAAGTTGGCATTTATACATTATTCGATTAAATTTAGATAAATTAACAGGTTCACGAAAAGAAATTTTTGAAGCGTTGCAACAACAAAATATAGGAGTTAATGTGCATTATATTCCTGTTCATTTCCAACCATATTACAGACAATTAGGTTATAAAAAAGGAATTTGTCCAATAGCCGAAAAGTTATATGAAGAAATCATTACATTACCTTTATTCCCTGCGATGAGTGAAGAAGACGTTTATGATGTTATTCAAGCTGTAAAAAGAACGATAAATTACTATAAAAAGTAAGAAGGTGAATTGAGTGAAAGTTGCAGCTATAATTCAAGCACGTATGGGGTCAACCAGACTCCCAGGTAAGGTATTAAAAAAAGTCCTTAATAAAACGTTACTAGAATATCAAATAGAGCGAGTAAAAAGAGCTAAAACAATTGATGAGATAATTATAGCGACAACTACAAAAGAAAGTGACAATCCAATTGTTGAGCTTTGTGAACATCTTTCAGTTCCGTACTATAGAGGTTCAGAGGAGGATGTTCTTTCAAGATATTATGAGGCTGCAACAGAATTTAATGTAGATGTAATTGTT
Organism: Bacillus kexueae; assembly: GCF_022809095.1. Taxonomy (GTDB): domain Bacteria; phylum Bacillota; class Bacilli; order Bacillales; family Aeribacillaceae; genus Bacillus_BZ; species Bacillus_BZ kexueae. The sequence continues at coordinate 104,689 of NZ_JALAZE010000010.1, read as the reverse complement.
CGTTTAACATCAGACTGCCCAATTATTGATCCAAATGTTATTGACAAAGTGGTTAAACATTATAATGATAATTTAGGACAATTCGATTATGTTTCTAATACTTTAACTCGTACTTATCCTCGGGGAATGGATACTGAAGTCATATCTTATGAAGTACTAGAAAGGGTCTATAAAGAAGCAAAAGAGTTAGTATATCGTGAGCATGTAACCGCCTATATTTATCATCATCCAAACCAATTTAAACTTTGTAATGTTTCATATGAAAAGGATGAAAGTAAACATCGTTGGACAGTCGATACTAAAGAAGACTTTGAATTAATAGAAAAAATTATATCTGAGCTTTATTCTGAAAACACCTATTTTAATATAGAAGATGTGTTAATGGTAGTAAATAAAAATCAATCATGGCTTGATATTAACAGGCATATTGAGCAAAAAAAGCTGTTTAATTAGAATATTTTTGGAGACTGATAGAAATGAAAATAGTTTTTAGAGTTGATGCCTCTCTCCAAATTGGAACAGGTCATGTTATGAGATGTTTAACATTAGCTGAGGAATTAAGAGTTCTTGGCCATGAAATTATATTTATTTCAAGAAAATTAGAGGGGAATTTATGTCATTTTGTGAGTGAGAGAGGGTTCAAAATTTTTTGTCTTCCATCACAACAAAATAAAGCTAATAATTGTAACTCCAAACATGCTCATTGGCTTGAAACAAGTTGGGAAATTGATGCAAAACAAACTATAGAAATTATTGAAAAACATATTGGTTATTTTGATTGGTTAATAATAGATCACTATGCAATAGATTACAAATGGGAAAGTTTATTAAAGAACTATTGTCAACGTATGATGGTTATAGATGATTTAGCTGATAGAAAACATTTTTGTGATATTCTTTTAGATCAAAATTATTATTTAAATTTCCAAAATCGGTATCAAAAATTAATCCGATCAGGATGTAAATTGCTTTTGGGTCCTAAATATTCGTTATTGAGAAATGAATTTATCGAATTAAGAAAAGAAATAAGGTTTAAAGAAGTAAAAAATATTACTAATATTTTGGTTTTCTTTGGTGGAAGTGATCCTACAAATGAAACTTTAAAGACTTTATATGCCTTAAATGCTTTAGAAAGTAATAAACTAAATATTGATGTGGTTGTAGGAGCTTCTAATCCCAATATAGATAAAATAAAGGAATATTGTAACAAATATTCAAATATTAATTTTCATAGTGCTATAAACTATATGGCCAAATTGATGAAGCAAGCTGATTTAGCTATTTGTGCTGGTGGCACCACTACATGGGAGAGGTATTGTATGGGCTTACCAGCAATTTTAATTGCGGTAGCCTATAACCAAATAGAAATATGTGAAGCTATAAGTGAACTCGGAATAGATTATTATCTTGGGAAATCAGAAGAAGTCAGTGATAAAGATATTATAAATTCTCTTGAAAGGTTTCATAGAGGTGACATAAATTTGCAAAAAACATCTATAAAAGCTCAAAAAATTGTAGATGGGAAAGGGAAATTTAGAGTTATAAATGAATTAATAAAAAATTGATTATAGGGATGAATAATATATGAAAATTTTACTGTTAGGTCCAGAAAGAGACCGGCTCAAAAATTTTCTGAAGAGTTTTGGTGATGAAGTTATTACCTATCAAGATAAATTAGATGTAAACTCTTCTGTATTAGACAATGTCGATTTTATCATTAGTTATGGATATCGTTATATTATTAATTCTGATATTGTTAAAAATTTTAATGAAAAAGTAATTAATTTACATATATCATACTTACCATGGAATAAAGGGGCAGATCCTAACTTATGGAGTTTTTTAGAAGACAGTCCAAAAGGTGTAACAATCCATTATATTGATAAGGGATTAGACACAGGAGACATAATTGTTCAAAAGGAAATATCATATAATGAAAATGATACATTAAAAACTACTTATGATAGGTTGACATATACAATCGAACAATTATTTATTGAATATTGGCCTCTAATACGTGATGGAAAAATAAATGGGAAACCTCAACCAAAGGGAGGAAGTTATCACAAATTAATTGATAAAGAAAAATATTTATCTTTGTTAACAGATGGTTGGGATACACCTGTTCGTAACTTAATAGGAAAAGCAAAACATATTAAGTAGGAAAGGAAGACGAAAATTGACAGAGTTTGAAGTGATGGGAAGGAAAATTGGTCCAAATCAACCACCGTTTATAATAGCTGAAATGTCAGGTAATCATAATCAATCTCTTGAAAGAGCTTTAGAAATCGTAGAAGCTGCTGCAAAAGCAGGAGCACATGCTTTAAAAATTCAAACCTATACTGCTGATACAATGACGTTAAACTTAGATAATCCAGACTTTAAGATTGAGGATCAAGATAGTTTATGGAAAGGGAATACACTATATCAACTATATCAACAAGCATACACTCCATGGGAATGGCACAAACCAATTTTTGAACGTGCTAAAGAATTAGGGATGATTCCCTTTAGTACGCCTTTTGATGAAACAGCTGTTGACTTTCTGGAGGAATTAGATGTGCCAATGTATAAAATTGCCTCCTTTGAAAATAATGATATTCCACTTGTTAAGAAAGTTGCCTCCACGGGTAAACCGATGATAATTTCAACGGGAATGGCAACGGTAGCTGAACTAGATGAAACAGTACGTGTTGCAAGAGAAGCAGGATGTAAAGATTTAGTTCTTTTAAAGTGTACAAGTACTTATCCAGCGTCACCAGAGAATACTAATATACTAACAATTCCTCATATGAAAGATCTCTTTAACTGTCAAGTTGGGTTATCAGATCATACAATGGGTGTAGGAGTGGCGGTAGCAAGTGTAGCTTTAGGTGCAACAGTTATTGAAAAGCACTTCACTCTATCAAGAGCAGATGGAGGAGTAGACTCTGCTTTTTCATTGGAACCTAAAGAACTAGAAGCATTGGTAATCGAAACAGAAAGAGCATGGCAGTCATTAGGAGAAGTAAAATACGGTCCAACAGAGAAAGAGAAGGCATCGATGAAATTCAGAAGATCCATCTATGTTGCTAAAGATATTAAAGCTGGAGAAAAGTTCAATAAAGAAAATATTAAAGTTATACGTCCGGGATATGGGTTAGCCCCAAAATATTTTGATGAGGTTATTGGTTTAACAGCAAAACAGGATTTACAGGCTGGAACTCCTTTATCGTTTAATTTAATATCTTAAAACATATAAAAGACATTCAAATTATGTGCTTGCTTTAACAAAATTGGAAGTAGCATTTTAAGATAGTGAAGGTGTAGTAAAGTATGGACTTTTTTAAAAGCCATACTTTTTGTTTAATTAGGTAAGAGGTTTAAATTTTTTAATTATAAAACGCTCCTTTAGAATAGAGGAAAGTATAAATGAAGGAACAAGTAATAAACATTGCTTTAAGAAGTATTACTCTATTAGCTAAATTTTCTGTTGTAATTTTGTTAGCTAAGTTTCTTAGTGAAAAGGAGTTAGGTGACTATAGTTTAGTTGTATCTTTTATTACAATTTGTGTGTATTTTGTTGGTTTTGAATATTATATAAACCTTACTAGGCAATATTTAAAGATAAAGAGAAGAAAATTAAAAACAAAGCTACTATATAATCAATTATACTTCCATTTATTAATGTTTACTGTCAGCACTAGCTTACTCTGGGTAGTAGTATTTATAGGAATTATAGAGAAAGAATATGCTGTTATTTTATTAATACTTTTATTTTTTGAGTTTCTATCTCAAGAAGTATCTAGAATTTTAATTACTTTTTCACAAACAGTAATGTCTAACTTGGTTACTTTTATTAGAAGTGGAATGTGGGTATATCTATTAATTTCAATGTACTATTTAGATCCTAGTAGCGTGAACCTGAAGAGCATAATATTTTTATGGACTATACATAGTGCTCTTAGTGTATTTATTGGTCTATTCTTTATGAAGGATCAATTTAATTTAAAAAAAATTAGGAAGCCAAGCTTTAGAATTATTAATTATGGTATAAAAAGGAGTATTCCATTTTTTTTTAGTACTATATTTTACCTCATCTCTATTAATGTTGATAAGTTTATATTAAAATTTTTTTATGGAAGTAGTATTGTAGGTATTTATACCTTTTATTTTAGTATAATAAACTCTATATATTCCTTTATTTTTGCTGGTGCAATCTCTATTTATTTACCAAAGATAATTAATTATTATAATAAAAGAAATTATAAATTATTTAAATCTAAATTAAGAAAAATGCAAAAATCTTCATTCTTTATACTAATAATATTCTCAGTTTTTTCAATTTTATTATTAGATTTCGTTATTAATTTGATTAATAAAGATGCTTTTGATGATTATAAGTCTCTTTTAATAATTTTACTTGTTGGGCTAGTATTTAATATATCTTCACAAGCTTATCATTATACACTTTATATAATGAACCAAGATAAGTTATTAATGAAAGCTAGTTTCTACTCGTTAAATATTATTATCATATCTAACATTATTACCGTACCTCTATTCTCTATTTACGGTGCTGCATTCTCTTATTCATTAGGGATGTTAGTTCTATTTGTAATTAAGATAATTTACTATAAAAAATTGGGTGAGTTAACATGAATATTTGTTTTATTACCTGCTTTTATAAAACCGAGCTTTTCTTTGAAATTGCTAAAGAAATCAATGATGGAGAAGTCTTTTGGATAACTCCAAGTTATAAATGGTACAATTGGTTAATTCAGAAGGGAGTTAAACCAGAAAAAATATTATTAATTACCAAAGATAAATTAGAAGCTAATCAAGGTTCCGAACTTTTTATTGATGATAATTCTTATGGTTTAAATTTAACCAGCATTGTATTAATGGATAGAATCTTAAGGAACATGAATGGGGAATATGCTTTAAGATATCTTTCTTCAATAGGGAATATAATAAAGTCTTTTTTAATTAAAAAAGATATAGAAGTAGTATTTGGTGAAGCTACAGCTGCTCATGAAGTATTGACATCGGTAATATGTGATACTTTAGGAAAACAATTTTTTAATCCTTTTACAGTTAGGATTCCTAGTAATAGATTTGCATTTTTTAAAGGTCCTTTTCAGTCTGAAATATATCAGTTTAAAGATAGAGAAATCAATTCTAATAAATTGGAAAGCATAATAAAAGAAACTATAGATTCAGTAGTTTTATACAATCAGAAACCAGATTATTTTTATTTAAATAATAAGATCCCAAAGGTGGATTTGTCTTTAATAAAAAAAATGATAGTTAAATTTATTGAGACGATTAATGAGGCCAAATATGATCAATCCGTGAAGCCTTTGAAATATCAACTTTTTACCGAAATGAAATATCTACAGCCCATAAGGTATAAAATAAGTAATTTTATGTCTGTCTTTGAAACTGCTGACTACAGCCAAGAATATGTGCTTTATACATTGCATAAACAACCTGAAGCATCAATTGATGTACTGGGATATATTAATAGTAATCAATTGGAACTAGTTAGAAATATTGCTCTAAATCTGCCAAATAACATAAAACTTTATGTTAAGGAACATTCTAATTGCTTAGGTGAAAGAAGTTTGTCGTTCTATAGACAACTTAAAAAAATTCCTAATGTAAAGTTGATAGATCCTTTTGAAGACACTAGAAAGTTAATTGAAAGAAGCTCATTAGTATTAACAGTTTCAGGTACAGTGGCGTTAGAAGCAGGAATAATTAAAAAAAGGGCTGTGACGTTTTCAAAGATGTATTTTAATGAACTAAATAATGTTGAATTTGTTGAAAATCCTTCAAAGATAAAAAATATACTAATAAGTAATAATTTAGAAAGCAAAAACTGTCCAAAAGATTTTTACAAAAATATTATTCTGAATTCATTTGAAGGAACAATATCAGATATATTAAATGCACCTAATGTACTTAATGAAGACAATATAAAAAAAGTATCATATGGATTTAATTCTTTGATTAAAGACTTGCAGGTGTAGTATATGAAATTAATATCTCCACGAATACTTATATTACTCTCGTTCATTATTTGGTTATTGGTTTATGTTGTTTCACCAATACAATATATTACGAAGCCTACTAATCAGGCTTTACTTTATTTATTTTTTTGTTTTGCTTCCTTTTTTATTGGTACATTTTATACCCATTTATTTTTTATTACAAAAAAAAATCAAGTTAAATTTAAACCAAAGAAAGAGGAGTATAAAAATTTAAAGTTTCTAAGAATAGTTAGTTTCATAGGTTTGATTGGATTAATTTTTAGATACTATGATTTACTTTTTGTTAAGGATTTTATTTCTTACGGATCTGTGACAGCTTTTAGATTACATGGAAGTATTATTAATGATACAACGTTTGTTGGAATCGGGTCTTCTATTCTCTACCCATTTTCAATTATTGCAATTGTGGTTTCATTTCACATTAATGAAAAAAAGATTATAGATAAAGTATTAATCGTTTTAAATATATTGTTATTTGTTATATATATATATTTACTTGGAGGCAGAACAAGTTTAACCCTCATCATAATAATGGTTTTAATATCTATTATTTTTAAGAAAAAAAAATTGTCCCATGTATTTAATCTAAAACGTATAGTATTTATCGTAATGTTATTTTTGTTATTTTTTGCTTATTCTAACCTCATATTAATTAATAGGCTAGAAGAGATGGGGTTTAATATACAAGATCATTTAAACTATATGCAAAATGAAAGAAGATTTATAGTTAAAGACTGGTTCAATAATATACTTTCAAATGATGACGTGTTTACGGGTGGGGTAAAATATACTTATATTAGTTTAGTTCATTATGTTCTTCATGGATATTATCAGTTCTTTCTTTTATTTGAACATTTTAACAGTAGCAACCTTGGATATGGAGCATATCAATTTTATCCTGTATTTAAATTAGGAAACTTCATTGGAATTGAGGTGGTGGATTATTATGAATTGATGAGTAAATTAGAAACTCAAGGAGTATATACAACCTTTTTTGGACCGCTTTATGCAGATTTCGGTTTTGGTGGTTTAACATTTTTATTTATGTTTTTATTCGGTTTTGTTAGCCAATTATTCTACAAAAAAGCATTAAATGGAGAGTTATTTAGTACTTTATTTTATAGCTATTTAGGATCAGTTTTAATTCATAGTTCGTTTATCAATATGATTCAATCAGGTATGGGTTTATACGTTTTTGTATCGATACTATTTTCGGCTTTATTATTAAAATTAATGTCTTAAAAAGGTTGGTTGAAATGGTTAATAGTATTTTATTTATTTCAGATTCACACGGTACTGACTATGGAGTAAAATCGTATGTCAGCTTAATCTCTGAAAAACACACAAAAAAAGTAAAAAAAATATGTTATGGGGGCATGCCCATAGATTATTTTATTGAAAAAGTATCATTATTAGATAAAAGTGAGAAGGTTGATTTAACAATCATACAAATAGGGAATCCTGATGTCCATCCTAGAATGCCACATAAAGTATTAAAACATTTGAGAAGTAAAGGCTTAAAGTTTTGTCGGGACTCGCTATTTTCAATTCCACCGACGTTGAATTTAAGTTATCTGCTAAGATTCCCTTTTTTTCTTTTTAGATTATTGTTAATTAGATTCTACCAAGAATATTATAATTCAATTAATGAAATTCAATCTAAACTAGCAATTATTATTAGAGATTTGGAGCGAATTTCCAAAAAAATAATAATAGTACCTTTATTTAAGATTAATTCTTTTGTATATGGGGATTATCATAATAAAAATGTAGATATGGTAAATTCATTTTTATCAAATAATTATCCGGACTACTTTTTAACAAGTGCTAACTTAAACTATGAAATATATAAAAAACAGTTTAATTTAGATGGTTTTCATTTTAATGATAGATTTCATTATAAACTTTCAGAAGAGCTAATAACGTTAATGAAAAGAGTATGATTTACTATCCAAGTATTAGATCAGTAAAAAAGCGAAAGTAATGTTTAAATTGTCTAAGTTCTACAATTGAAAAGGAAAATATTTTTTAAAAGATGAACTAGGTAATTGCAAAAAAGTGATATGCTTTGGTGAAAATATAAAAAGATATCGTTTCTTTTTTGGATAAAGTATAACTATTAACCTGGATTTTCATAAAAAAGGTGAGTACTCATACTATACAGGTTGTTTATTACAACTCCAAAGTTCTAAGCCCCGAATGAACCATCTGGTGACCTTTATCTATGAGGTTATTTTGACTGTTGGAAAGTTCTGAGGACGATTAAGGCGAGATGAGGTTTAGCTTTCGAAATATTCTTTTAAATAATTCTCTATAGTCGAATTGAGTAACGTGGAGTAAATGAAGTAGTAGTTTGTCATGAGCTCAAATAAAAATTTTTGCTTCAACGTGTCTTTTTTCATTAAATAATGATAAAAAATGGAACAAACGAAACAAACAAATATGGTGTCTTGATAACAATATTGTACATTCTAAGGGGTGATGATAGGTATAGCAGTACTGCTGACCTTTATCTCTGACAATTATATTGGTAAGACGGGGTTCGTCATTCATAAGTTAGCGTTATCTCACTTACCCTGCTGGTAATTAATACGTATATGTTGAATAAATGGAATAAATGAGGGATTTTTATGTCAAAAAAAATAGCATTAGTTCATGATTGGTTAGTGACTTATGCAGGTGCTGAGAAGGTATTAGAACAATTACTTGAGATTTATCCCGATGCAGATTTATTTAGTCTCGTTGATTTTGTAGATGAAGATCAACGAGATTTTATATTAAATAAACAAGTTACTACTTCTTTTATCCAAAAGATGCCGAAGGCAAAAAAAAAATACCGCAGTTACCTTCCGTTTATGCCAATGGCAATTGAACAGCTCGACGTATCAAATTACGATGTTGTTATTTCTAGTTCTCATGCAGTTGCAAAGGGGGTTATTACAGGACCTAACCAACTACATATTTCTTATGTTCATTCGCCAATAAGGTACGCATGGGATCTACAACATCAATATTTAAGAGAATCTGGGTTAGGTGAAGGAATAAGAGGTTGGGTAGCAAAATCTGTTCTTCACTATATTCGAAACTGGGATAGTAGAACATCAAATGGAGTTGATTACTTTCTAGCTAATTCTAACTTTATTGCACGAAGAATATGGAAAGTTTATAGGAGAGAGGCTAAAGTTATTTATCCACCTGTTGATATTTCTGCGTTTACCTTTCACGATAAAAAAGAAGATTTTTACCTGACTGCTTCAAGAATGGTTCCATATAAGAAGATAGACTTAATTGTAGAAGCTTTTTCAAAAATGCCAGATAAGAAATTATTTGTTATAGGTGATGGACCTGACTTTGAAAAAATAAAGATGAAAGCTGGTCCAAATGTTCAGTTACTAGGATATCAACCTTTTGAAGTGTTAAAAGAATATATGCAAAAAGCTAAAGCATTTGTTTTTGCTGCAGAAGAGGATTTTGGTATTACACCGGTTGAAGCTCAAGCTTGCGGAACTCCAGTGATTGCCTACGGTAAAGGAGGAGCTTTAGAAACGGTAAGAGGATATGGTCTAATTGAATGTCCAACTGGATTATTTTTCAAAGAACAGACTGTTAAATCACTTATAGAAAGTGTTAATTTATTTGAAAATATTTCAAATGAAATTAGGTATGAAAACTGTCGTGAAAATGCAATACGTTTCTCTCCAGAACGGTTTAAAAGAGAATTTAAAAATTTTGTAGATATTAAAATAGAAAAGATGAAAAAGTTATAGGAGGTTCTGTATGAAACTTGTGTTACTTTCTGGGGGTTCAGGAAAGCGCCTTTGGCCACTATCCAATGATGCACGTTCAAAGCAGTTTCTAAAGGTTTTAGAAAATAATAATGGTAAGTTACAGTCGATGGTACAGCGGGTCTGGGCCCAGTTAGATAATGTAAATTTAACAGAATCTGCAGTAATAGCAACCAGTAACTCTCAAGTAGATATGATTCAAAGTCAAATAAGTCAAGATGTACCGTTAATTATTGAACCGATGCGACGTGATACATTTCCTGCTATCGCTCTTGCATCGGTCTTTTTGTATAGTGTCCAAAAAATTAACTTGAGCGAAGTTGTAGTAGTCCTTCCTGTTGATCCTTATGTTCAAGATAATTTCTTTAAAAGAGTAAAGATCTTAGAGAATTGTCTAGTTCATAGTGATGCACACATAGCATTAATGGGGGTGAAGCCAACGTATCCTTCTGAAAAATATGGTTATATTGTCCCTTCAACTGAACACAGTAAAAATGAATTTTTAAAGGTAAGTCACTTTACGGAGAAACCATCTAAAGAAAAGGCAAAGGAGCTAATAAAACATGGAGCTCTTTGGAATTGTGGAGTATTTGCTTTTAAATTAGAGTATATTATTACATTGTTACAAGAAAAAGGGTTACCAATTGAATATGGTGAGTTACTTGAACAATATAATAACCTACCCAAAATTAGTTTTGACTATGAAGTTGTAGAAAAATCAGATAATATCGTTGTGTTACCGTATAACGGTTATTGGAAAGATCTTGGTACATGGAATACTTTAACAGAAGAAATGGCCACAAATCAGATAGGAAAAGGTGTTATTACCTCTTCTCAGAATACTCATTTAATAAATGAATTAGACATTCCTGTGACAGTGCTAGGAGTACCAAATGCTGTAGTTGCTGCTAGTCCAGATGGAATACTAGTAGCTGATAAAGCTTCAAGCCCTAAAATAAAGGAGTTAGTATGCGGTTTTAACCAGAGGCCGATGTATGAGGAAAGACGTTGGGGATGGTATCGGGTTTTAGATCATACTAGATTCGAAGATGGACGAGAAGTATTAACGAAAAGAATTGGAGTTACAGCAGGGAAAAACTTAAGTTACCAAATGCATAGACATCGTAGTGAAGTATGGACCATCATTAAAGGTGAAGGAGATTTTGCATTAAACGGACAAATTCAACGCGTGAAACCGGGTGATGTACTTGAAATAAAAGTTGGAGAGGAACATGGCATAAAAGCAATTACAGATTTAGAGTTTATTGAAGTACAATCGGGCTCGGAATTAGTTGAAGAGGATATAGTTCGTATTTTTTTGACATGGGAAGAGATTGAAGAGCATTGTTATTCTCTACAAAATTAGTTGTATAGATAAACCTTTTAATACAACAGTATATAAACAATAACAGTTTGGTTACATCCATCTAAATCTTGACCGAAAAAATGAGTTAATGTTAGGGGGAGTATTCGAGTTATAATGAAAAACTAGTCCCTTACTAGTAAATTCGTAGGTTAATTTAGTAAGTATGTCTGTGAAGAAAATAAACCAAATCACTACAGAAGGAGCAAGTGATTATGAAGGATACCATAAAACTTTGGGGCTGATTGTGAGGTGATTTCTCCAGCTTTCCTGCCCAAAAAAGGCAGGAGAGAAAGTGTTAAAATGTATTTGACTTGATCTATTATATTGATCAGGTGAATTAACCCCTTGGGGTTTAGTGCTCTGTAAATAAAACCCTTCAAAATGGAGTTGGTGTTCACACATCTGTTGGCTCTTTACGTATGGAATATGAATACGAACAGAAAATTGCCAGATTTCAAATCAATTCACTGTTTAAGATCTCTTTTTGGAGGGTCGAAACCCTAGCAGTATTCATCGAAAGCTAGGCTGGTTTTAATGTCTCTCTAAGACTATCGTGAGATGGGTGGTTATCGGAAAGTTGGATGGTATCAGATTAAGGTGTTCGAAACTTTTCCAACAATAACGAAGGATTTCTCTCGTCTATTAAAATGGCTCGAAGAACAAGGTGGTACTAAAATAAAATGGAAAGTATAGTATCTACTTGAATAATGTCTTCACTTTGTTGATATCAACTTGTCTATAGCCCAGCTTATTAAGAATGTTTTAGACAGGAAAAACGATGTCTCCCACGCTAGTCTAAAGGGATGATTGCTACACTATTGCAGAATAGTCTAATAGAAAAGAGCTTTTTCCTCATGTTGAAATTTGAGAATTGAGGGATTTTACTTGTGCTCCAACAAGTGGTTTACCTTTATTCAAAACGTTGGAGAGATTCCGACCTTTCGTCATATCCCTCCCTGGGGCAGGGATATGACCTGGAACTATAAGGATAGTTTTGGAAGCCGAAAAGATATTATGACAACCAAAGGGGGAATCCACAATTAAATCTGCTTTGTGTTAATCTAGGTGGGAGTAACCAGGTGCAAAATTGTTGGTTATCTACTAAATATTGTTTAATAGCTATAAGTTGAGAAAAACCCCCTTGCTACGATGTATTACCGAATGCTTCAGAACGTTTACTCTATACCCATAAACAAGGGTTGTTAAAGAAAACGTCAATTCGTTAATTGCAACAAAAGCTAAATAAGAATATTCATGGTTACCCTCCCACAGGTATCCTTCATTTTTTATTGCTTGTATCAATTAATTTTTGGATAACCCTATGTGTTTGTAAGTATATAGATCGTTTTTTTATGATAACTTTCACAGAAAAAGCAAAGGGGAGGAACCCACTCCTCCCCAAAATATTTCCAATTAAGAAAACAACCGAATGAAAAATCCTAACAAGATTCCCACAATTCCAAAATCAGAATCTCCAAACGTCGTTCCTTCGAATCCAAGTGATCCTAGTACCGGTAGTAAGAAGGCCGGTAGGAAGGAAATTAGTATCCCGTTAGCAAATGCTCCCACCATAGCTCCACGGCGACCTCCAGTTGCATTTCCGAAAACACCTGCAGCTGCTCCTGTGAAAAAGTGCGGGATTAGTCCCGGAACGATTACTTTTAATCCGAAGATTGGTAATAAAAACATGGATAAAAGTCCTGCGATAAAGCTGAATAAGAAGCCGATGATGACAGCGTTAGGCGCAAATGGGAATACGGCAGGGCAGTCAAGGGCTGGTTTGGCATCTTTTACGACTTTATCCGCAATTCCTTTAAAGGCAGGAACGATTTCAGCAATTAACATCCGAACACCTGCGAGGATGATATACACACCCGCGGCAAAGGTGATGGCTTGCATGAGAGAGAAGACAAGAAAATTCACGCCTCCGCTTAATTCTGCTTCCACGTAATCTTTTCCGGCAATTGGTGCAACGACTAAAAAGAGAATGGCCATCGTTAATGACATCGCAACGGAAGTATCTCGTAAAAATCCGAGTGACTTAGGGACTTTAATCGTTTCCGTCGATTTTGATGGATCACCGATATATTTTCCAATAAAGCCAGCGGTAAAGTAGCCTAGCGACCCAAAGTGACCGACGGCTATACTATCATTTCCTGTAATTTTTCTTACATACGGCTGTAACAGGGCGGGTGAAAAGACCATTAATAGTCCCAATAAGACAGAGCCGATGATGACTAAAGGAACGCCTGTGACACCACCTGTCGCAAAAACAGCTGAAATTAAACATGCCATGAATAATGTATGATGACCAGTTAAAAAGATATATTTAAACTTCGTAAAACGGGCAATGACAATATTCATGACCATTCCAAATAACATGATCATGGCTGTTTCTCGTCCGAATGTTTGTTGGGCAATGGCGACAATGGCTTCATTATTCGGAATGACACCTTCAATATTGAAAGCCTTTTCGAACATGTTTCCAAAAATGTCGAGGGAACCAATGAGAATGGTTGCGCCACCCCCAAGAATGACAAAGCCCATAATGGTTTTTAAGGTACCTGAAATGACATCCGCGATTCCTTTTTTCTGTAGAAGAAGACCGATAAGAGCAAATAAACCAACTAATATGGCAGGGGTACCTAACACATCATTCATAATAAAATCGAACATCAACAGAACCTCCTTTTGTATCCTAACGTTCTCGTTTTAATTAAAAGGGTGGGGACAAATAAGCCCCCGTTCTTTAACATAAATGTGCTTCTAAGTGTCTTTTTAGTTCTTCTTGATCGAAAAGATTTGTTAAGCCAATAATGGTTCTCGTGCCATCATCGAGGGTAGAAATCAGTTCACTTGACCCTAAATAAAGGTCCGCTTTTTCGGTTTTGGCAGTCGTTAAATCCGTATGTGACACGTCCGCTTCAACACCTAGTTGAGCCAGTACATTTTTAACATTCATTTCAACCATAAAGCTACTTCCAAGACCATTTCCGCAAACGACTAAGATTTTCTTCATTTTCTATTCCTCCTCTTAATCAACTGAATATTGTTTCATTAATTCATAGACTTCCATCGGGGTTTCTGCTTTCTTTAATTGTTCGATATTCGCTTGATTGGAAAGCAGTTTGGATAATTGAGATAAGGCACGTAAATGGGTTTCGTTATCTATCGCAGCAAGGACAATGATGAGGTTGACTTGGTGCTCTTCTTTCTCAGAGAAGCTGCATTTTTCTTTCAGTTGAAGAAAACTCATGCCTAGCTTACGTACCCCATCCTCTGGGCGACTATGAGGGAGAGCGAATCCAGGTGCAATGACGATGTATGGTCCCATTTCTTTTACATTTTGAATCATCGCGTTTACGTAGTCTTCTGTAATCGATTCGTCCTCCAAAAGCGGTTTGGCTGCCTCTTTTAGTGCATCTTCCCAATGATCCACCTTGTTCTTAAATCGTATTTTGTCTACTGTCAAAAGTTCTTTTAACATTGGCTTGTATTTCACCTCCACGCTTCTCCCATTTTCCTTTTGAAAATAAGACAGTAGTTCTACTGTTAACTGATCTTCGTTTTGAACATGGGCATGTTTCTTAACAATTCGTAAAATGGCTTCCATGTCGATTGGACTAGAAGCTGTTGTTGAAACGTTTAACTCCTTTAGTAAAAAGGTTTTTTCAGAAGCAGTTAAAATTGGATTGACGATATAAACGGGTATGTGCTTCTCGATAATTGGCGTTGTTGTGATCACAAAGTCTATGTCATGAACATTAATCTTGTCATATTCTCGAACCGTGACGACTTTTACAACATCAACGTTTGGAAGCAATTCTTCAATTTGTTTCT
Organism: Bacillus kexueae; assembly: GCF_022809095.1. GTDB lineage: Bacteria > Bacillota > Bacilli > Bacillales > Aeribacillaceae > Bacillus_BZ > Bacillus_BZ kexueae. Next base: position 89,663 of record NZ_JALAZE010000010.1, on the reverse strand, counting down.
GTAAAATACGGGATGTACCAATTCCACTTGGACAGACGATTAACGCTTTCTTTCGTTGTTCAACTTTCACCCCTTCTTGATCGAGCCAGCCTCCAAAGTGCATCGTAACGTAAGCGATTTCATCTTCGGGGATGGTAATTCCAAGTGATTGCTCAACATGTACAATCACTTTCTTTGTTAACAAGAAGAGATCTCGGTAAGACTCTTTTAAGGTCTTAGATAACGGATGATCCAATTGAACACCATACTTGATGCGATAATAGGCAGGCTTTAAGTGAAGAAATAAATTCTTCTCAAGCTCTTTTCGGTTTTGAAAAAACACACAACCGTACTTTTGAAAATCATCCACCATAAGGGCGATACTTCGTTTCATATTGGCCATTACACGATTTTCGCTATGGTAGTGTTGTGCGTGGAACTGGCTTATTTTCGCTCCTAAAAGATACGTACTGATATAGAAAGTTTCTTCTTGCGGGAGAGAAATACCGAAAGCGCATTCAATTTTTTCGTGAATATACGACGCTGCTTGAAACTCTTTCGTTTTTTCAATGACTTCTTTTTCATCTGAGTCCATCTGGACGTATCGCCTACGGGTAAACCGTTTTAAAAGGAGACTTAGTTGAATACTTAAAGACTGGACGGTTTCATCGGTATAATGAACACCCACTAGTTTTTCAGTTTCATAGATGCATTGATAAAAAGTGGAATAGTTTGTAAAAATCGAACCGATCAGGTTCGGTTGATTTTGAGCATCGTCCAGTAGTTTTTCCAAACCATTGCTTGTTTTGACTTGGGATAAAAAGTACATCATCCCTTTTCGGATATTGATCTCTTCACCATCCATGTAATACCCGAGTCTTTTATGAAACTTTAAAGAGACCGAAAAATGCATTAGTTGGTTCTTCAACTGTTTCAAGTCGTTTAAGAGTGTACTTCGGCTGACGCCTAGTTGTTCCATCAGTGTTGATAAAAAGATTTTGGACTCCCTTGCGACAATAAGAAGAGAGGCCCACGCAATACGTTCTTTCGGTGAATAATCGTAATGTTTTGATAATTGAAGAGGTGTTAATTTGTCTTGAACCACTTTCTTCGCTTTCGGAAGAATGAAAAAACCAGATGAACGTTCGTATTGAAGAGTTCCTACCTTCTCCATTTCCAACCAGTCGTTAATCTTTTGCACATCGTAATAAATCGTGCGCTTCGAAACGTGTAAATCCTCCATTAATTCATCCATGGAAACAGGAGATGTCGAAAAAGCGACTTTCGTTAATAAAGCGATACAACGTTGATCTAAATCCATAACGGTGCTCCCTTTCTGCAGAATATAAGAAAGCCCTTCTTTTGCAAAGATTGTACGGATATCGGGAAAATTTTCCTCTATACCTTGATTATACATGTGTTTTTTCAAAATATAAGTCCGAATGTTGGAGGGAGAGTGTGCAAAGGTTGGACGGGTGAGGGGACCACCCTATCCGGGGGAGGGAGGAGCACTTTCGTATAGTAACAGGAAAGCGTAAGTCCTAGAAGTACAACCCATCGTTGTACTTCTTTTTTAATTAAGTACACTCATCCCTTTTTCCATAAGGAGTGCCTTTGTCTTTTTCTTTGTTTCATCGTACCGTTCTTTTAAAACATCAGCCGAGCTTTGATCCAAATGGTTCGCTATGAGTTCACTCTTGGCAGCGTCATAGATTGAGATAAATTCGTTATGGATGTGTTCTTCTAACGCAGTTGCTTGCACCATATATTTTGGAATCAATTGACTAAGTGGTGTCTCCTTGTTTGTGTATTCACTCAGTGCTTCTTTTACAAGAAGGTGGACTTCTTGATAGGCTTGCTGTTCTAGTAAATCGAGCTTCGCTTCATATTTTTGCACAATCTCTTCTGGAGACCTGTTCGTTGACATGGTTTGGGCCACCATCATTTCTTCAGGTGGTTGGGAGAGAATAGGTCCTTGGTCAATCGGTTCATTGAGTACGTGAAGTCCATACAGTAAAGGGAATACAGTGCAAGTGATGAGAGACATTGCGACTAAGATGAATCGCTTTCGCTCTTGATTCTGGTGTAGATAACGCCACATGATGTGCGCGAATAGGGGGATGGTGACCCCAAGTGTGATGCCTATCACATTTGCTACTCCGTCTAGAAATTCGGCTGTACGATTTGGATCCAAAAGCTGTCGGTATTCTTCCAATAGACTGATCACCACTAAACCAAACCAACACGTGGCGATTCGTCGAAGTCCTTTCTCAAATGGGGGAATGAGCAATAAAAATAGTGATAAGAAAAAGGCGGCTGAGCCATAAAAACTAAAATGAGTCCATTTATCCATTCCGATGTCGGTGAATTCCATCATGTTTTTTCCCTCCTTTTTCCTTCAGTATTGGCACTGCCAAATGGGGGTAAACATGTGAATTTTGGCTAAGGAATGTGTGGACAGAGGGACAGGTTCCTTGTCCACCTAATGGTGATGCCCTGCACTTCGATGGGCGTTCTATTTGTCTACTGTCAAAAGTTCTTTTAACATTGGCTTGTATTTCACCTCCACGTTCCTCCCGTTTTCCTTTTGGAAAAAAGAAAGCAATTCTACCATTAATTGATCTTCATTTTGAACATGGGCATGCTTCTGGATAATGCGTAAAATGGTCTCCATGTATTGTCAATGATAAAAAGTGAGCCACTCTTGGAATGGGAACTCCTATAAATGGGAGTATGTGGGTGTTTGTGTTTCTTGCCCTAGGAGGGCGAGAAACACAAACACCTGCGTGCGGTGTGCTATCCTTCTCCATTTTCCTTTTGCTCATACTTTGACGGAAGCGATACGATTCTCCGTTTAATAAAAGAATGTGAGAACGGTGGGTAATTCTGTCGAGTAATGCTGTCATCTTCTCATCACCGAATACGTTTGTCCATTCGGCAAATTCAAGGTTTGTCGTAATTAAAATTAATAGAAAAGCTCTAATAAATAAAATAGACAGTGAGTCAAAATGACACACTGTCTAAACTACACTATTCACAGTATTGGTAACTTCTAGTTTTGTAATATACTTCTTTACACTAGTTTTAATTTCCCTTAATCCTTCTTCTGTATAACCATTAGCAAGAGATTGACAGTATTGAGAATAAATATGATTAGTAATATTATTATTTTCGTATTCTATTTCTTTCATGATGTTAGGGAGAATAGAAAATTCTATATTATTCTTGATCATATTAATGGCTTCATCAACATTTCTCATGAATTCTTTTTTATGATTACGAAAATTAATTATTTTCACTACTGCTCCAATTGCTGCTCCAGTAATTAAAACTGGAGGTAAAATTGCACCAAGTGCAGACCCAATGGAAACAGATGCAGCATATGGTCCCATCCACGCTGTATAAGCTGCAACAGATGTTCCATATGCTCCTGCTATTGCCATACCTTTTCCAACGCCGTCCTTTATTTGTTCTTGTCCAACTGGTACTTCTTTTGTTAAATTTTCAATAGATGCTAAGAGTTTGTCATTTGAATTTAAAAAGAATTCGTTTATATCCTCTTCAATTTTCTTTTGTATTACAGTTAATGCATCTTGCCATTCTTTTTGAAACTGTGTGTTGATATATTTATATTTAGCTGATATTTTTTGTTTTACTTTTTCTTCAGAAAGCTCTTTTCGAAATAACTCTTCAATATGTTTTTTATCCTCTTTAGATGAAAATAATTTTAAACTTTTTATTTGTTCTTTAATTAAATTTTCTTCATCTAATAAGAAATTAAACTGAAACCAATTTTTTAATTCTGAAGACAAATCTTCTTTTATTTTATTATTAAAATAAAAGATTTCTTTTTTTCGATTTTCCATCTTCTCCACTAGCTCTTCAATTGTTTCCACAAAATGTTTATGTATGGTGAGTTCCTTAAGTATTAGAGCGTTCATTGAAGACTTTAATGATTCTTCGTGTATTTTATCATCCTGTTCAATTTCTTTCTCAAGATAAGAAAGAAGGTCAAGGTAACCAGAATCTTTAACAAGAGATAAATTATTAGTAGTAATTCCATCATATGCATTCTTTGCAGATATAGGAAATACTTTTTTTACATCATATAAATCTAATCTATCTTCTAAATAAAGAACCATTCTGCTCGGATCTCCATTTACTTCATCTACACGATTAATAATAGGGATTATTGGCTTACCGTAACCTTCTATTTCTTCAAATTTTTCCTCAATATCTGCTTGTCCTAAATGATGAGCACTAAAAATCCATAAAATTACATCACATTGTTGAATGTAATCTTCTGTTTTTTTAGCATTTTGTTCCCTAACGGTTGCTAATCCAGGGGTATCAACAATGTGTAACTTTTTTAGATTAGGTATTGGGAATCCTAATTTAATTTCTACAACATCCTTAAAAAATTCTAAATCCCCATGATGTTTTTCTAATAACGCATAGATCTCATCTGGCGTACCAATAATATCATCATTCTTTTCTCTTATAATTTTTCCTTCTTTTGTTGTACTATGATAGACTTCAATAATACTAGCTGTTGCTTCAGCTACATTCACCGGGGAAACCTTAGCACCAATTAAAGCGTTAAGTAAAGTTGATTTTCCTGATTTAACCTCTCCCATCAATACAACATTAAGTGGAATTGTACATTTTTCTATTAGAATATCCATTTCTTCCAATATTCGATTTAAAAATGTATGAACATTAACAGCAGGTATATCCATTACCTTGTTTCTTAATGGGGAATCCATTAATTGTTTTTTTAAGTTTAGAAAGGATTTTTCAATTTCTGTCATTGCCATACTTTAAATCCCTCTCATTCATCAATATTTTAATATTACTAAATTTATTTTAAAGTAACATTCCCATCTTTTGACTTAAGATAAACATCCTCTGTAAAAAAATTTTTTACATTAGGTTCGTGATGTGTTAAATCGTGGATATTTAAAAGGGGTATTTTGAGTGCAGCGATTAAAAATTCTGCATGCCTAGCATCTCCATGTAAAGTTGAAAATGTTGTATATGCAATTTCTTCTACTTGTTTCCTTGTAGATGTAAATACTTCATGTACATACTTTTCGTATGCTTGCTGAATTTCGTTTATTGAATCGTTAAATGCACTATTTAAATTAATCTGTAATTCACCGAGTTTAAACTGTTTTGCAATCCATTTATTGATGCCTAAAATGCCTGATAAAGGTCCTAATAAAAGGCCTATTGGACCTAAAAAAATAGAAGAGATAATAGATATACCCGTACCTGAAACAAAACTTAATCCTTCCGTATCAAAATTTTCTTCATTAAAATTTAACTTACCAAATGAAAAGGATTGAATTGACCCTTGAAATTCTTTTTTTTCAATAAGTTTATATTTTGTAAACTTAGCTTTTTCCCTATAGTATTCAAACATTTCCTTCAAAGTTTTCTCTGTTTTATTGTATAAATCTTCTATTTTCTTTGAAAGAAACCCAATTTCAAATATCTTATTTTTAATATAGTTTTCTCTTCCCTTATTGTTTTCAAAATCAAATAGGTTCTCAGCATACAATTGGATATTTGATTTAACTTTATGGCTATGATTATGCAAAAGTTGGTCTAATTCTTTTAATAGTGCTTTTTCTCTTTTATCCATTTCTGAGTTTAAATGGTTAATTAAGGATTTTAGTTGATTTTCATCTTCTTCGAGTCTTGTAATATAACTTTCGAGATGATTAGAAGTAGATTTTAATAAAGATTTGAGAGATAAAATTTTACTTTCAACTCGGACTTCCTTACTTTGTTTTAAAAATGACTCTTCAATTTCTAAAAGAAGTCTCTCAATTCCACTTTCTTTTATTAATTTTTTATCATTATTTTCATAACCCTTAAACGCTTCCTCTGCTGAAATAGGAATGATTTTCGAAAAAAAGCCTTTATAAATCTCTTTAGCTTCTTGAATAATACGCTGAACGCCTTCCTCTCCTTCTTGGTTTCTAATTAAGTCAATTTTGTTTAATACTGCAATAATATTTTGTGGTTTTATTTGTCCTACATCTTTTATGTAGTTAGTTAGATCGTTAATTAAATTTTTTGAATTAGCTGCTGATATAGCAGTTGCATCTAACATCCATAATACTCCATCAGCTTTATGATAGTATTCTCTTATATTTACCTTTAACTCACCCATTATTCTTTGTTGAAGGCCAGGTGTATCTACTAAATAAAATTTCTCAAGAAGTGGTGTAGACTTTACAGGCCAATGTACTTCTGCTAGTTTTGATTCATATAATTCTTCTTGCTGAAGTGCTAACTTGTATTCCTTTAGTTCTTCTTTACTAGCACCAGACTCTTTGAATTTTTTATATTTTATTGAAACAATCTTTTCCGATTTCATTCTTTTTTGCTCTTCTTGACTAATAAACTCCTTAGCTTCTTGAATTGAAACAATTTTTTCCTCACCGTTTTTAAATTTTAGTGTTACATTGTTTTGTGATGCTTTAAAAATATCTATTTTCCATGTTTTGGGTAAAAAGTCCACATCTGCAACTTGCTGTTGCATTAGTGCATTTAAAAGTGTTGATTTTCCATAATTACCGGTACCAACGACAAAAAGCATAAAAGGAGAATACATATTTTTTCTAAGACTACGGAACTTTTCAATAAACTCATTTAATTCAACATAAAAAGGTTTTAAAATGGTTGAATATTCATATCCAGGGTGGTTTTGGATTAATTGTTCATATTCTGTTAAGTAATTAATTGTGCAATTTAAAGTCTCGTCTATCTTATTAAATCGATAAGAAATAATATGATTTGTTAATTTATCATAGATTAATTTAAATCGATTCATATTTTCTATTGACATACTATCACCAGCCTAAAAAGATTACTATAAGGTTTCCTAAAATTGAAAATCCAAGAATTAAATACATAATTTGTTGTAAAACTTTAGTTCGTGAATTTACAATGTTTGTTAATTCATTTGACTTGTTATTTAGCTTTTTATTCGTTTCAACTTCTAAAATTTCTAACTTAATAGATAATTGTTTTATTTCTTCTAGTAATTTTGATATATCTTGTTTTAGTTCTTTTTCATTATATTCAAGCTTTTTCAGTAGATCGTTTTTTTGTTTTTGATTAATAGTTTCTAAATCTTTTAATTGATTTCTTAATTCCTTACTTTCCCTTATAAATTCATCAAACTTTGGTAATGAATTAAGAAACGTTTTGGTAGACCAGTGAATCTCCTTCATAATTCCTTTTTCAAGTACTTCTTTAGAAATTTCTTCAATCATTTTTTGATATTCTTGATATAAATCATTTGCTTCTGTTGTATTCATTATTAATTCCTCCTATGATGAAAAATTTTCTATAAGAAAAAGGTATACAAATACAAATTTAATAAATTAAATATTATTTGCCTGTATTTAAATAAATTTGCTATTTACCTAGTAACAAAGGTTTATCATAGCACTCCAATAATTCACTTACTTCTTTTTTTCTAATCTGAAGCCCTTCAAACGCTTTATTCATCGATTTTGGACGATCAAGTAAAAGATATGTTCCCATTGAAACTAATGCACTAGATAAACCGAAGTCGATTATAAAAGTAGATAACCAACCTGCTGTCATGGCTACTGCTGATTTTGTAGCTTTTTCCATAAAAATGTTCATAAAGCCTTCAAATGTTTGCTTTCCCATTAAAACATGACGCCCTTCTCCAATTGCAATAATCATAAATGGAAGACCGGGAAGAATAAGATCCATTGAAGAACTACCTTCATTCGATAACAATTCTTCCATTGGTCCTCTAAGAGAAGCTTCTAATTCATTTTCTGAAATTCCACTATTTAAAATTTGTTCACTTAGAATATTCGATTGATTAAATACTTCTTCTGTAGTTAACACATCAATTTCCGGATATTTTTCTAATGCACTTTTAATGTATGATAAGGATTCAGTGGCTTTTAATTGTATTTCAGTTGAAATACTTCCGTCTTCATTGATAATTTGTAAATCCCATCCTGCTTGTGTTGGGGAATCGGATAGAACAGCAGTTTGTCCTGGATCTAGTTGAATGTCACCTACGGTTAGGCCATCATTTAATTGATCTCGAACTAATACCTCAAAGTATTTTCCTTTCCAGCCAAGTAATATTCCTTCTAATTGTTCTAATGTCATGTTTTCTAGATCTTGTAATTGTAAATTTGGAAATTGAAGGTTGAAGGCTTCCTCCATTTGGGGAGTAATGGCTGAATAATCGAGAGCACCATTGTCCAATATAGAATGGATGGCAACTGCTGAAGCTGCTGCTATTAATAAAGATTGCTCTCTCTTTTTAATATAAAATTGATACAAATCGGTAATTGTATTTTTATCATTCACAGCTTTATTTTTTCGCCGATAGTCTGATGATAATTTGATTAAAGTATCAGCCATAAGATTCCTCCTAGTAAAAGAAGTACCCCATTTAACATGAGAGAGAAAAAAGCAATTTTCCTAGTTTTCATCGATTCTTTTTCATGTGTTTTTAAAAGAGATCTTATGTTGTCTTTGTATTGAGTTATTTCATTATGTGTATCTTGGTGGATTTTGTTGACAAGTTGATTAGATTCGTCCAGTTTTTTTTCAAACTCATCTTTTAGGAAAGAGACTTGATCAAGATAGAGTTGTTTTTGTCTATCAAATTGTGCTTTTATTTTTTTCTCATATTCTAAAAGAGATGTGTTTAATTTTTTTCGTTGTTTATCTATCTGACTCAATAACTTCTTATTTTCTAAAAGTGTTGATTGAAGTAGTTGCTGGGCTTCATTCAAAGTTTGAGATACTTTTGATGCATTTTGTTCATGTTGTTCTAGGTACTTTTGAGAAATATTTAAATAACCTTCCATTTTTTGAAGTAGTTGTATGCTTTTCTGTTCTACTTCATCTAAAGTATTGAGCCCGTTCTCAAACAATTCTTTGTTTCTTAATAATTGATGGTGAATTGTTTGAATTTCATGATGCATTCCAATTAACACTTCATTGTATACATTTCCATACTCTTCAATAGCTTGTTCTACATTTTTACCAGTTAAAGTATCAAAAAAGCCCATGAATATACTCCTTAACATTTACTTTTTTGTCGAAAATCCAATGGAATAGAAGATGATACAAAATATAGAAATACTATGATTATTTTACCAGTTTTGATGGTTAATAAGACAAAAAGTGCTAGACAAGATTCGACATTTATAGTGATAAGATCCACTTGGATTTTTTCATTTTGATTTGTTTCTCTTCGAAAAGGGGGACAGAGGGACAGGTTCCTTGTCCCACCCTGTTGGGGGGAGGAATAAGTAAATAGGAAGAAGCTAAATTGGTGACTAATCGCATTTTCGTGTCAATATAAGCTTAAACGCCTATTTGCTTCAGCGGATACCTTAACATTTTATAAATTCCCGCTGAGAAGTATAAAAAACAAATAAGTTCTCTCTTAAAAGAGGCTCGTGCATTTCAATAAAAATATTGAACGATGGACCTGTCCCTTTTGTCCCCCATTTACTTTAAAGATATTAAAATACTTTGGATCTTTTTGAACATCGGTTTCCTATTCACCATTTTCAATTTTTTGTAAATGATTCAAGTCTTGTAAAGTTGCAGTTGGTGTATGTTCAATTCGGTAATCGTACCTATTGCGTAATTATTGCTCATTCCTTGTGACCCATCCTTACTTGTTTAGGGTGTGTTGTTACACAATTTCGTAAACATCTCGATTCTAATGCGTTGTCGGTTCGGTGGTTTTATTTATCAGTTTCGGCAGTTTATTCATCAGTTAGGCGATTTTATTCGTCAGTTTGGGTGACTTTATTCATCAGTTCCGGCAGTTTATTCATCTGTTAGGCGATTTTATTCGTCAGTTTCGGCGGTTTATTCATCAGTTCTGAGAGTTTATTCGTCAGTTTCAGCAGTTTATTCATCAGTTCCGACAGTTTATTCATCATCCTAGCCGGTTTTATTCCTCAGCTTCTAGAATTGTATGAGCATACGAAAAGTCAGCTCCTCACCACCTACTGCTTGGTGAGGAAAAACTCCCCAATAATCACAGGGAATTTCGTATACTCCTTCCGCAATGTCCGAAAGGTGACGACTTCGTTTCCTCGCATCATTTCATGATCGAGTAGCACTCGCTTACATGTGCGTGGTTTTCGCTGAAAGGTTTTTGTAAAGTGACGGATGGCTTCCTCCTCGTTTCTCGCAAAGATAAAGAAGTATTTTCCCTTCGTTGCTGATAAGGCGAATAGGTGGATGTGATGAAAACCGAGCAGGTTGTTTTCGATCATTTCGGCAACTTTCGTGTGATCAGCTTTTGCGAAGTCTAGTTTTTCTACATCGTCTTCTAGTGTGATTTTTTCTTCTTCTAAGAGGTGATAGATGTAATGGGCTAACGAGGATTCTTCGTAGGTAATGGATAGATGGAACAGGTCTTTAACGCGCATTTTTCTTCTCCTTTTCTTCGATTTTTCCGGTATATACGTTGTACGAAACGATTGCTTTTCCGGTAGGGCCGTTTCGATTTTTGGCGATGATGATTTCGAGGGTGTCGTCTTCTAGTTCTGGCTGATAGTATTTTTCCCGGTACAAAAAGAGGATGAGGTCAGCGTCTTGTTCGACACTACCTGATTCACGGATATCAGACATGACCGGTCGCTTTTCGGCTCGTGACTCGACACCACGATTGAGTTGGGCTAAGCAAATGATGGGGCAGTTAAAATCTTTCGCCATAGTTTTTAAGTTGTGGGAGATTTCGGTAACTTGGTAATGGGCGTTTCCTCCATATGTTTCACTCGGTTTGATTAAGGTTAAGTAGTCGATGAAGACAATTGGTTTTTTCCCTTTCATTTCATGAATGACCTTTCGAATCTTTGATCGGATTTCTGGAATGCTTTGTGCCGATCCATCAAAAATATGAATGTTCGTTTCACTTAAGCGTCCGATTACCTCTGGCCAGCGCTGTTTTTGTTTGGCGGATAGAAGGTTTTTCGGGTCGTTCATCTTCATCCGGTTGTAGCCGCCAGTGGAGGCGACGAGTCGCTTCTTAATGAGTGAATCTGGCATTTCAAGCGAAAAGATGATTGGCACATAGTTCGCCCAGCCCGCTTCCTTAGCAAAATGAAGCATGCAGTCGGTTTTTCCCATCGACGGTCTCGCGGCCAAAATGGTCACCTCTCCATCACGAAAGCCACCAATAAACGAGTCCAAATTGGAAATGCCTGTTGGCGCAACGGTCTCTTGCACCATGTCTTCCCACGGCATTTGATACATGTCCACTAATGCCTGCTTAAGCTCGGTATGATCGTCTGTTTTGAACTGATGCAGATCTTGAAGCTTTTTCACTACTTCGTCGATGTCTGCATTTTGATAGATGGCCGTATTTAAAATTCGCTTCTTTTCTCGTTCCTTCCAATCTTCTAAAATTAATGCTTCCACTTGCTCGAACTTTTCAAGATTGGCAAAGGCAACGAGGTCGTTTAAGTACGTGATGCCACCGTAGTCATCTAAGTTTGGCAATGTCGTCAGTGTAATGACGTCAATTGCTTTCCTTCTTTGGTGGAACTCGATCATCTTTTTGAAAAGCGATTGATGGCGTACTTCTTTTAGATGCTCGGGACGAATGACCGTATCGCTTATCAAGCCATTCTCCTTCATCAAACAGCCGAGGAACACTTTCTCAATCATCGTCTTCTTCTCCAGCGTTCATGTCATATTCAGTAACATGCGGGACTGGAGGGCTTGTCCGTTTCTTCTTTCGGTCAGAATCGGCCATACGTTCTTGATAAGCTTTCCGAGCTGCTCGTATGTCTGAGACCGTTTCATAGCCTTTGTCATACCAATAGCGTAAAATGGACTCCACATACGACCACCTTTTAGCACCGTATTCAACCGCTAGCTTCATCGCCTCAACGACTAACTCCTCCGATAGATCTTCACACCAATAATTGATTTTCTCAGCAATATAGCCACCAATCGTTCCGAACCCGTTTTGTTCGAAGAAGGTGTAAGGATTTTCTTCCGAGGTTTGGGAATTCTTTTTACGCGCGCATTCTTCTTCTTCTTTTTCTGTCGTAGTCTCTGGTATTGGTGTGTGCAAATTGAACGCTTCTTCTGTTCTCTCATCACCATCTATTTGTTCCATCTGCTCACATGAGTCGTTCACATCGTCCATTAGTGCTTCAATCGCATCATAATTAATCGTGTACCACTTCGTCCGGTCCATCTTTGAACGATTGAAATGGGCAGTGAAAATGAGCTGATCCTTTTCTAACTTTTTCACGAGGCGGCGAATCGTCATAACAGAGACAAACGGAAACTGTTCGTGCCAGTCTTCCAGCGTGTTATACACCCACACTTTCCCTTCATAGCGATGCTTACTTTTCGTTAGCCAATAATGCAGCTGGACGAGGAAAATTGACTCGAGCAATCCAACCTTCGTCGCCAACTTCGGCATCAACAAGAGCGGATAATCATTCATAAACAATTTTTTCATCAAAATCCCTTCCTTTCGTTCAATTGAAAAATTTTCTCTCATTATTCATATAGCTTCCAAGTGAACAAAAAGGAGCGCGGAATTTAAAATTTTTTTGTGCGTATTATTTCGATTGGAATAAAGGGGGAGGATAAGTGCGAACCTTCCTTTTGTTGTTTTACGTTAAGCAAACGTTTAATTAAATGCATGGAGTAGGTCATCATCGTTAAAACGGCAGTAACATTTGAAAAGGAAAAATAGTAAAAAATTAACATAACCTTTACAAAAAAGAAATGACATTTGGATTATAATGGGAATGGATAAAGGGTGTAGGTATGATGGATGAGGACTTAAGAATGACATTAAGCAACTTAGGCAGTCAACGAAAACATGATTCAATACGAAGATCTAAAATTCATTAGGTTGACTAGTCTCACTGATACACCGAGAGTTACCTTCATGTATCCATAAAGAACTCCAACGAAGTTAAATTTCCTCGATGCAAATCTACTAAAAAAACTACGCAACAAGAAAGACTTCTTTCCGATTTAAACACCATAGGATGAAATGCTCATAACGATTTTGTGATTGCCGATCAGCCAAAGGTTTTTGTGAATGATTACACGATCATAAAGAAGGAGAATCAACATTTAGGCTAGGTTATCTTCACGAACAATAGTTAAACCGTGCTAGGTTATATAGTCTGGTCATCAACGAATGACCTCCAGGCGTTGATTTGAACAATTCGATTCGTTGGTATGAAGATCAGCAATGAAAGGAGGTGATGTAGTGGGAAAGTAGGGAAAAATAAAAACCCTTAAGCACCTCACTTGGGAATCGGCGTGCTTAAGGGTCATTCACAGTTGGAAAATTTACCAACTTTACTCGTATTATATCCAACCGTATTTGAAAAGAAAAGGTTAACTTAACGATGGGAGGGTTTTAACCAATGATTCAAGTAAACGTAGGAGAAATGATTACGGAAGAAACACTTGCCGTTTTACCGACGTACTCTGAAACCGGTCACTTACATAGCAACGTGCTAACGTTAAGTGGGGATAAAATCTTGGAAAAACCTCCATTGCACTTCATTAAAGAAAGCTGTACCTTTTATGGCGGAGATTTCAAGGGGAAAGTCAATCATGCTAGATCCGTCTTGAAAGGGAAGCGTATGCTCCCCATCTTAATTAGTGAGACGTTTGCCTACTGCATGCTTCCAGTCGGAACGATTATGGACAAAGCCTCAGCGTGGATCGCCTATAATCATGTCGATAGTGTCATTAGCCATGGCGAACGCTCAATGGTCGTCTTCCGGAACAAGCGTGAAGTCGTAGTGAATATGCGAAAAGCTCCGCTGGAAAGACAGCTTTATAAAGGAGCGCGTCTTATTAGCACCCACCTCATACGAGAAAAACTCGCCATGATGCAAAATCAAGTCAATAAAGCGGCAGACGGGAAAGGGTATTATATTTATTTCGTGCCTCCGCATGAAAAAATAAACTAAGTAATTGACTAGGACAACCATCGATGAAGCAGGGTGCATAATTAGTAAATGGACATTGTGAAAGAGACCCCCAAGAATGCTGATATTAAAGCATTTTTGGGGTCTGGCTGTTTGCAGTACTCTGCTCGATTATGACAGATTGGACAGTTGTGAATATTAAGAGTCTGTTGATTCTGCAGCCCATGTAGAAGTGTAAACTTCAGGGTTTTCTACCTTTAACTCTTTTAAGTTGTCATCTGAGAAAAACCATATATAGCTAAAGTAGTCGACAAGCCATTTTTTGGATTTCTCATCATAAATCAGGTCGTAACTTCTTGTAATTGTATCTTCTGTTAGTTCGGGTTGATTACCAACATAAAACTCATCTTGGTTATAATAGCTCATAGCTGATACGTCAGCAGTCCATTGGCCATCTTTATAAGATACGGAAATGGAACCTAAGTCAAATGAAGAGGAGAGATATTGAATTTTCGATGCAATCTCGTATTCTTTCTCGTCATTTGCTTCTTCTATAATCCATTCTTTTACCCTTTCTGTTGCCGTCGTAACATTGCTTGTGTCTAAAGTTGTATAGGCAAGAGGCATTTGCGATAAGTATTCATGAACAGTGTTAATAATTGAATCCCTTAAATCAGTGGTCACGTATGAAACATAAATGTAGTCATCAGTAATTGGTTGCTCTTCCGTTTTAATTGTTCCCCAAGGTAGTTCAGTTTCTACTTGCCATGTCATCGAGCCATCTAATAATACAGGACCGAAAGTTGGTGTTTCGAGCAAATTAATTTCAGTATCTTTTCCGTTTATATAAAGTTTGACTATCTCATTTGTAGCTCCATCATTTGGAAGAACAAATGTAACTTCTTCCGCTTCTAACCGAGCATATACAAAGTCTTTGCTGACAGCACCACTGATAAAAATTTCTTCTTCATATTTTAAGTCTACAATATCTGAGTTTAAAACTGCTTCAATCTTATGGATACCTGGTAGGAATGGTCCAAAAGTCTTTTTATAGTCAGGTTCTGTGGCTTCTCCTATTTCTTCCCCATCAACATATAATTTTGTATCTTTGTAGTTTGTTTCAATTTCCACATAAACAGTAGGGATGGAGAGTTGATATTTATCATAAAATAGGAAGGTACCATTATGATCCAGTTGCACCATGTTCAATTCAAAAAAGTTTTCTGCAAAATTCTCAAGTTCTGACTTGTCTTCTTTGTTCGTATCAAGAGAATCGGATTGTTGTTTTAACATGGATACGGTAGCAGTGATTTGTTCAGGATTCTCCTCAAAATATTTCATGAAACCTTCAACAGCTTTTTCATCCACTTCTAATTTTTTGTCATCTGCAGTGAGAAGTTTCGCCATTTTTTTGCTATTATTCTCAAGTAACGCTTCTTCAAAGCTATTAATGAGTCGTTCTTTGGAGAACACGAACTGGAAAAGTTGATGACCAACAAATAGTAGTAACAATGTTGAAATTGCGATTATCGCCATTTTTTTCTTTTGTTTTGGAGTTAATTTTTTTAATACTTGTGTTCCACTTTGTGCAGAAGTGTCTTCACTTATTTTAATTGCAGTTCCGCATTCACCACAAAATTGTGCATCTTCTTTAAGTTTGTTTCCACAGTTTTTACAGTATTCCATGTTTCCCTCCTAATTATTACGTAGAAATCTAGTTGTTAAAATGGTAGAAAATAATTGAATATCCCTTCAAAAAGATGTATGAACATTGAAAGTAACAGTTCACTCATGATGTTAATGCTAAAAAGGGTGAAAATAAATACAATTAGGGCCCCATAAACAGTATCCAAGCCACTAGTTGCTTCTTTTGAGTACGACACAAGTACAAGCGTAGGAACAATTGTAATTGCCGCAATAAAACCAATGATTAATAGTAATATGAATAATTTCATTTGAAGAAAGGCCATAACAACTGCTAATAAAAATAGAGCAGTGAATGGGACGAGTAACGTTCCAACTCTACCGATGACACTTTGTAGCGTTACTGAAACTTTACGAAGCTTTAGCACGGCGAATATATATACTGAAATGAGAGTCGTAAGGGCAGTATAACCAATAAAGGGCTTAAGGAATGATTCTGTAAACGAGCTTTCAAAATAAGGTCTCACATCTCCTAAACCAACTTCAATAATTAGTGGGATTAATAATGCAAAAAATGCAATAGTGATGAGTCCATTAATCCAGTAGTTATGAGTTGAATTTGCACAGCTTGTATAAGGTTTTATTAATACTTGTAAATAGTATTGAAAATATCTTTGCGAAAATTGCTTAGCTTTGGTAAAATCTTGACTTCCAATACTTGTAGATTGTTGAAATCTCGAGTCAATCGTTGCAGCTTCTTGTTGTATTTGTAATGGAGTTCCGCACTTTGAGCAAAATTTCCCCCCTTCATTCTCATATAGACAGTTTGAACAAATCATTTTAAAACACCTCACTCATAATCTAGTATTCTTTTCACTCGTTGATAACATAGAATTAGTATTTAAATACAACAGTGAAAAAAACATGCAATTAGGATTATATAAAATTTTAACTAAATGTGCAAAAGTAACCATAAAAACCACTATTTAGGAGTTATTTTGGGGGTTATTTACTATGGGTTGATTTCCAAACTGGCTGTATTTCAATTAATTTTCGAAAGGGATTATCTAGTTAAAAAGCATGTGAGAAAGTGTGTTTGAAATTGATTAAAGTTGGGTGAAAAGATCTGTGTTTGTGCACCAATGGTTTATATCACTGATTACCAAGCGGAGAAGACGAAGCGCTAATCTAATTAGATGAATACGGACACCTATGGGTCTGGATTGAGGATTTTGCTTTAATAAGAACAATAACGAAAAAGTCCCCTTAGGACTATGCATTCCAAGGGGACTTTTCACATTTATACAAATGTCGAAAACCACATGCCAAGAAACGTACCGATATAATTCCCGATGATGTACCCGAGTGTACCAACGACCATAATGGGTCCGATTAAGTTTTTCCAGCCTTTTGCAATGGCAAGCGCGGCTGCGGTCGTTGGTCCGCCGATATTGGCATTGCTTGCAAGGATGATGTCTTCTAAATTCGCCTTCATAACTTTGCCTGCAAGAAGAGACGTCATCATATTGAACAAGACAATGATGAAGACAAAAACGAATAATAATGGTGCGTTTGAAACAATTAATGGAATGGAAGCAGGAATGCCGATGACGACAAAAAATAAGTAAATGAAGTATGTACCGATTTCTTGGCTACCGTGTAGACGTTCAAAGTAACGTGGGAACAAAAGTAATAAGAAAATCGTGAACGTTGTTAGCATTAAATATCGATCGCCAAAGATGCCATTGACGACATTCCAAAAAACAAACACGTCTTCTCCCGACGGAATAACGGTATCCAAAAATGTCGCAAATTTAAATGAAAGGACAACGATCGAAAAGGCTGTCCCAATGGATAAGGCGATGTCTTTTAACGAAATCTCTTTTCGACGCCAAAAGCTTTCTGCTAACGTTTGTCCCTCTTCTTTGTTCGTTTCGACTGAGGTGATATGAGGAGTTGGGTAGTTTTTTTGAAACCAACGAATCGTTGGGATCATCATTAAAATGAGAAAATAAGCGGCCATCATCATGTTATCCGCGACAATCGAGGCCGAAACCATTTCTCCAGGTACTTCAAGCTTTGCGGCCATTGCGGCAAAGTTCACGCCCCCACCAATATAAGAAGCGCTCATCATCGCCCCAATTTGGTCGAGGTAAGGAATGTAGGGCTTAAAAAGAAAGAAGCTTACAATAGTCCCAACTACTGTCCCGACCGAGCTTAAGAAAAAGAGAAGAAGGAGTTTTCCGCTTTCTCGCCATATTTTTGTTAAGTTGACATGGAATAATAGCAATGGAATCGCAAGGGGAACAATGATGCCCCAAATGGAATCGTAAACCGGTGATTCTGTCGGGATAATGCGCAAATTGGATAACACAATAGCTCCAACGAGTGCGATGATCGCCCCTGAAAGCTTCGATGCCCACTCAAATCGCTGTTCTAAGTAAATGCTCACCGAAGCCCAAACCACAACAATCCCCCACAACGTTAACGTATCATCAGGTTGAATAAGTGTACCGCTCATTCGTTTCTCTCCTTTCATTTCTATGACCTTATAATAGTATGAAAATTTTAAAAAATAAATCTTTTCTTTTATAATGGGAGAAGAACTGACAAGAAGGGGATAAAGATGAAACCGCTGAAGCTTTATATGAAAATAGGCATATTCATATCCATCTTACTACTTGTGACTGTATCCATTCTTGGGTATTCATTTATGCGCATGATGTCTACTACGTTTGAAAGTCAGACGGGTGAACGGGCTCTACATGTGGCGACGACTCTTGCGAATATGCCATCCATCCGTGCTGCTTTTACAGAAGAGAATCCGAGTGCTTTGTTGCAGCCAATTGCGGAGGAAGTTCGGAAAACGACAGGGGCAGAATTTGTCGTAATCGGGAATCGTGAAGGCATTCGTTATGCGCACCCAATAGAAGATCGGATTGGGAAAAAGATGGTCGGCGGCGATAATGACCGTGCGCTTCTTCACGGAGAGTCTTATATCTCAAAGGCAGTCGGCTCACTTGGTCCTTCCTTGAGAGGGAAAGCGCCCATTAAAAATGAAGAGGGAGACATCATCGGCATTGTGTCAGTCGGCTTTTTACTCGAAGACATTGATGCCATCGTTCATCAGTATCGAGTGAAAATCATTTTTCTCGTTGTGACCGTTCTAATGATTGGAGGGATTGGGTCCATCTATATCGCCAAAGGGGTAAAAAGAGCGATTTTTGGTTTAGAGCCTCATGAAATTGCCCGACTGTTCGTCGAAAAGAATGGAATTTTACAATCGGTTAGAGAAGGGATACTTGCTATTGATGAGAAAGGGGCTATTACGATGGTCAATCAACAAGCCTACGATCTACTTCCGCTCGATCCATCGGTGGATTATGTTGGAAAATCGATTCGAGAAGTCCTTCCACAATCACGGATGATAGACGTATTGGATTCGAAGGAGAGTCAATTTGACGAACAAGTATCTTATGAAGGTCATGAGCTTATTGTAAACCGAGTGCCCATTTTTGAAGAAGGCGAAATGATGGGCGTTGTGTCGAGTTTTCGCCGGAAAAATGAGATTGATTTGTTGACGAAACAATTATCTCACGTTCATCGTTACGCCGAAGCGTTGCGCGCTCAAACGCATGAATTTGCGAATAAATTAAATACGATTTCAGGCTTGATTCAGCTTGGCTCTTATACAGAAGCGATTGAATATATACATAAAGAAACCGATGGGGCTCAGACAATTGTTAAACGTGTCATGAAGGCCATACCCGATCCAATCATCGCGGCTATTGTCATTGGAAAGTTTAACCGAGCACAAGAGCTGAAAATTGATTTTCATATCGACAAAGAAAGTCAGTTGCAAGATTCGCTTGACGAGATGGATCGGGAAAAGCTTGTCACCATTTTAGGGAATTTGCTTGATAACGCTTTTGAAGCGGTATTGGCATCGGGAAATGCTAACAAGAAAGTTAAGTTGTTTATGACCGATCTCGGTCATGATTTTATTTTTGAAATTGAAGATAACGGTAGGGGAATTAGCGAGGAGGAATTTCCCCGGCTGTTTGAGAGAGGATTTAGTACGAAGCAAGGAGAAGACCGTGGGGTTGGGCTATATTTAGTTCAAGAAGCGGTGACGCATTTAGGAGGGGTGATCACCGTGGGAAATGGGAAGTTTGGAGGAGCAATTTTTACAGTAATTATTCCAAAGAGGGGGCGGGATGAATGAACGAGATACAAGTGCTTATCGTTGAGGATGATTGGAAGAATTCGGAGATTAATCGTCGGTTCACAGAAAAAGTGGAGGGGTTTTCTGTCTGTGGAGTGGCAACGACCGTTGAAGAGGCGAAAGAACTGATTGACATTTTAAAACCCAATTTAGTTCTTCTAGATGTGTATTTACCGGATGGGGATGGAATCAACTTGTTGTGGTACTTGCGAACATATAAGCAGGATATCGATGTCATCATGATTACAGCTGCAAAAGAGGTAGACCGTGTGGAAGAAGCAATTCGCGGTGGGGTGTTTGACTTTTTAATTAAACCGATTATGTTAAATCGACTGAAGCAATCATTACGAAAGTATCGGGAATATAAAGGTAAACTTAAGGCTGTAAAAGAGGTGACACAAGGGCAAGTCGATCGCTTACTCCATCGTCTTCCTGAGCATGAAGAGGTTCATTCTCTCATCCCGAAAGGAATTGATCCGCTCACGTTAAAAAAGGTAAAATCCGAGCTAGCAAATTATCAAAATGGCATTACGGCTGATGAGTTCGGGCAATCGATCGGTATAAGTAGGACGACCGCTCGTAGATATTTAGAGTATTTAGTATCGACAGGAGAGGTGCATGCGGACCTCTCCTATGGAAAAGTGGGTCGACCTGAACGGACCTACATTGCTTATCACATTATGGAATCGAAAGGTTAAGTAGTGGAACGTGCTGTTGTGCTCCGTAAGTATCTCTTTCTCCAGGTGATCCTGAAGGCACGGTGCGCTTCATAGTAATTTTCACAGCGCGTGCTTGTTTGAAAAAAACGAGTCCGACAATGTCTTGAACTTCCACATTGAATAGCTGACAAATCGTGTCCGTAGTCAGTCGATTGGAAGATTGAACACGTTGAAAGGAGGCGTCATCATCCATAATAATGTCAAACGTAATTTCATAAGGTCCAGCATTTTTACTTCGAATCACGCTAGCTAAATCCTTTAACACCGTTTCAGTTCTCATCTTCTTCCTCCAATCGTTCGTTTCTTAATTGGGAACAGTTCAAGGGGGCTCTCTACTTGAACCGTGTGGTAGACAGAAAACGTAAATACTTGACCACCTGATAACTCAGGAGGCGAAAAGGGAAGAGCGAGATTGCCAGCGGTGGAAATTCGGCCTTCATAGTCATAATGCATGAGCAAGGACCGAACAAAAGCGCAAATGCTATCGGCTAGCTCTTGGGTCTTGGCAATTACTTCAATGACAATTCCTAACTCATGAGGATGACCAAAAGTAATCTCACGCTCCCCCATCACGCCGTTTTGACCATAATGCAGAGAATGAAGAGAAGCTTGCTTGGCCTTCAGTTCAGGAAAATAGTCCGCTACTTCCATCTTCACTTTCTCCATGACATGATCGATTTGTTCAATGAATATCGGGTCACGAACGCCAGCTACTAACACGGTACGATAGCCGACAGGGCGAACGCCTTCAATTTTAATTTCGTAGGAAGAAGAAGGGATGAACCGACTTCCATCTACACGAACCGTTCGTTCATCATATTGAGTAAATGTGCATTGGGCTAAATCTAACATGCCACCTGGACCTGGTAAGTGATAAGGATGTGTTTTTTCATACAAAGTGTGTGCCGAAACAGATTGAACGGTACATGCCCGATTCGGATTTAACGGGCGAACGAGAAAGTGATCATCTCGAATAATCCCCATCATTCCATCCTTTGCAGTTCCTGGTTCGGCCGCGATGGCGCCGCATTCTAAAATTTTTCCCATATGCCAGCTAAGTCCAGGGTCCATTCCGTAAAAGAGAGGAAGGGCCGCTGTCATGACGGGGTCGTACGTTCTACCACTAATTATAATGTCCACCTTTTCGTTTAATACGGTTAAATAGGGCTCAACCCCCATCTGACCGACAAGAGCAGTTGATTGTGTAATGGCTTCTTTTGTGAGCGACGGTGCCGAACCACACGGTTTTACACAATCATCCTCCCACTTTTGTAAAAGCCATTGTTGATTGATGTCGGCGTAAATCAGAGCAACAGAAAGCTGAAGGTCTTCTTCTTCGGCAAGCTCAGTTAAGATGTCCATCATCCAGTCAACGCGACAGTTCGCCCCAGAGCCGCCACAAGAACCGATGAATAGAGGGATGTTGAGACGTTTCGCCGCAAGGACAAGCGGCTTTAAATCTTTTTTCGTTGCATAACGACTGACGCCCCCAACGCCTTTTCCTAGGCGATGAGGCCCCCCATCGGTTGATCCGGCATCTACACTGATCGCATGAGGCTGTTCTTGTAAACCGTTTTCGAGAGATTCCATCGGATATCCGTATCCGAGCATTCCTTGCGGTGACAAAATTCGAAGCTCCTTCATTTAGGACATCCCCTTTCCATGAGTATGGTCGTTATGACTCCGTTGTCGCTTTCGTATAATCGGGCGAATGAGCGGGATGATTAGCGAAAAGAATGAAAGAATGAGTAACAGCAAGGTGATCTTGCTTTCCGTAAAAATGGTCAAGCTCCCATTTGAAATCGTCAGCGCTTGGCGAAAGGCTTGCTCCATCATCCCTCCTAAAATAAACGCGAGAATAAAAGGAGGTGCTGGAAAGGCGTACATTCGCATGAAGTATCCTAAAACGCCAAAGAAGACGAGTAAATACAGATGGAACGTGTTAAAGCTAACGGCGTAAACCCCGATTAAACAAAAGACGATAATAAGAGAAATGAGCATCGGCTTTGGAATATATAAAATCCGCGAAATATACGGGATTAACGGTAAATTTAAAAGCAGTAAAAATAAGTTTCCGATATACATACTCGCAATTACACCCCAAAACACATCCGGGTGGTCTTGAAGCATTAACGGTCCCGGCTGAACCCCTACAACTAACAAGGCTCCTAACAACACCGCTGTTGTCCCTGAACCAGGAATCCCTAGCGTTAATAACGGAACGAATGCCCCGCTTGTTGCCGCATTATTGGATGCTTCAGGTGCGGCCAGCCCTTTTATGTTTCCTTTTCCAAACGTTGAGGAATCCTTCGCCAGTCGCTTCTCCGATAAATAGGACATAAACGATGCGATGGTTGCGCCTGCTCCAGGTAAAACCCCAAGAACAAAGCCTAATAAAGAGTGGCGCGCAATCGGACCCGAGATTTCCTTCGCTTCATTTCGTGTAATTTTGAGTGAACCGACGTTCTCGCTTTTTCCGAACCCTTGTTTATTTCGCGATAAGATTAGGGAGCCAACTTCTGCAAGGGCAAACAAGCCGAGTGCGATTATGAGAAAATCAATTCCCTCCATTAAGTATGGAGAACCAAAGGTGAAGCGAAGTGTACCGGTTTGTTGATCCATTCCAATCGTGGCAACAATAAGACCCATTGTCGCAGAGATTAAAGCTTTAACCGTGGAGCCCTCCGATAAACTTGCAATGGCGGTTAACCCAAGTAGCATGAGGGCAAAATACTCGGTCGGTCCAAAGGAAATAGCTACATCCGCCATGAACGGCGCAACAAGCATTAACAAGACAACGCTGATGGTCCCACCGCAAAAGGAGGCGATGGCTGCAATCGCTAACGCTTTACCAGCTTTTCCTTGTTTGGCAAGCGGATAGCCATCAAACGAGGTGGCAACCGTTCCGGATATCCCAGGAGCATTCAAAAGGATGGATGAGGTTGAACCCCCAAACACAGCTCCATAATAAACGCCTGCCATTAAGATAAGGGCCGAAGCTGGGTTCATCCCATAGCTTAGTGGAATCATAATGGCGATGGCGCTGATAGGACCAAGACCTGGTAACATCCCGATGATCGTACCTGCTAATACACCGATGAAGGCAAAAAGGATATTTTCAAACGTTAATGCAACTTGAAATCCATATATTAGACTGTCAAAATCCATTGTGATTCCCCCTTAAAATGGCAAGATCCCTTGAGGCAGGTAAATGTTCAGCAAATAATTAAAAGATAGATAGATGACGAAGGAGAACGATAGGGCGACAAGGCCATTCACTTTCCAATTTTCATAGCCAAGCAATCGAGTCATTGCGAACAAAAAGGCGACCGTGGTAAGGACAAAGCCGACAATCTCAAGTAGAAAAATATAAAGCAAAATCATTCCAACGATACCTACCAATAGTGTCTTCTCTTTTTTAGCAGCTTGTTTTCCTTCCTTTTTCTTTTCGTTTTTATCGAAAAATAAACCGATTGATAAGACAAGTAAAAGAAAGCCTAGCCCTTTCGGAAGAATGTCAGAATCTACAATCGCGTAAGGAAACTTCGGCAGTTGAAAACTGAGCGTCAAATAAAGAGTTGAAAATAAGATTAAGAGAATTGAAATCTTTCGATTGGTTGTTCGTAAATTCATGTGCTGACACCTTCTTTCTTCTATCAATGTAAGAGAAGAGCTGACTCTATTTGGTAGAGGCAGCTCAGTCCTTTAACCATTTTTAATTAACGAGGCCGATTTCTTCCATTATTTCTTTCATTACTTCGTATTCTTCATCTAAATGAGCTTTAAATTCGTCACTTGCCATAAAATTATCCGTCCATCCGAAATTGTCGCGCTGTTCTTTCCAAGTATCAGTCTCCATCATGTCTAGAATCGCGTTTTCATAATAAGTCACCGCCGCTTCATCCATTTCTGGAGGACCCATGAATCCGCGCCAAACGATGAACTCATCGTCAATGCCTTGCTCTTTTAGTGTTGGGAACGTTGAAATGACGTCTCCTTCAAGGCGGTCAGGTGCCGTGATGGCTAATACTTTTACTTTTCCAGCACGGGCTTGTTCTGTTGCTTCTGCTAGTCCGGTTGAATACACATCGACTTTTCCACCGAGCAACATGCTCATGCCATTTCCATCCTGTGCCGATACATATTTCAATTGCTTCACATCAACGCCAGCTGCTTTCGCTGCCTTCACAAAAACGAGATGATCCATGCTTCCAGGAGCGGAATCCCCTACAACTGAAACGGACTGGGGATCTTCTTTTAAGGCATTCACTAAGTCACTCATCGAATTAAAAGGTGAATCTGCGCTTACAATGAACGCCGCATAATCCGCAATGACTCCCGCAATCGGTGTAAAATCATTATGATCGAGCTCTGATTGTCCATTTAGCGGTACGAATAAAATTGGTGGAGAAGTGACAAACAACGTGTGCGGATCACTCTTTTTTCCATGAACATAAGCCCACCCAACAGCACCGCCACCACCTGGCTTATTTACAACTGCCATCCGTTGATCAATCAGTTGTTCTTCTTCTAACACTTTTGCAACCGTACGTGCAGTCGTATCCCATCCACCGCCTGGTCCAGCTGGTGCAATTACTTCTATTGGTTTAGAAGGTTGAAAGGATTCTTTCTCCCCATTTGAGGAACTAGACTCACTCGCTCCGCCACAAGCCGCTAACGAAAGAGCAAGAAAAGCTGCTAAAATCGTCATTCTCTTTTTCATGAAATACCCCCTTGAATCTATTTGGTAACGCTTTCATCATAACTTGAAGGTTTGTTAGAGTGAATATTCTGAAAGATAAAGACGATTTGTTCTTTGTGGGTATTTTGTTCATTTTGTTTATGAAAGGTAGATTTATAAATGTATAATTTTAAATATTTTAAAAATTTTATCAATTATTGTATATTATTTACTGTAGTTGAAATGAAAGGAGAGATATAAGGGAGTTTATAAATCTACTAAAACAATAATGTTTTTAAAGTCTTAGTTATCAAAAAAAGTAGGTTGAACGGAAAGCTGCTTACATTTTTGTTACGGCTTTATTCGAAAACTTTAATGGAGGTGAGAAGATGCATTTTTTTTCAGCAGCGGAAATAGAGTCGGCTATTTCAATTGAAAGGTTAGTTAACGTATTTGAAAAGGCGTTCAAACAGCAAGAAGAGTTTAAAGTTCCCAACCGAATGCACATATCAGACGGAGATAACACGGCCTTATTAATGCCAGTATTTGATCAAGACTATTATGCAATCAAACTAGTTGGGGTTGCTCCTCATAATTCTTTACTTAACAAGTCTTCGATTCATGGGACTGTATTATTACATGACCGTCAAACATTCGAGCCAATTGCAATGTTCGATGGGCAATCGGTTACTGCTTTACGAACAGGTGCAATCGGTGGGCTGGGCATTCGTTATTTAGCTAAGCGGCGCGCTGAAACAATCGGAATCGTGGGGACTGGTGTGCAAGGGTGGAGCCATTTAAAAGCGGCCATTGCGGTTCGACCGATTAAACAAGTATTTCTGTTTAATCGAAATATTGAAAAGGCAGAAGCGTTTGCGAATAAAATTCGTGAAGTCTACCCAATGATTGAGGTTTATTGTTCAAATATAGAAGATTTAGTGAGACACTCGGAAATTATCGTTACTGCAACTACTTCGACAACTCCAGTTCTTCCTGATTTAGCGTCAAGTATGTGGGAAGGTAAATTAATTGTGGCTGTTGGGTCTTTCAAACCGAATATGCAAGAGCTTCCTCGTTCATTACTTGAGGCAACATCTACATTTTTCATCGATACTATTAATGCCATCAACGAATCAGGGGATATCATTCGTGCGAAAGAAATCCATGGTAATTCTTTTCAATGCCAATCAATTGATCAAATTGTACAGATGAATCCAGACATAGGGAGAATAGGAATATTTAAAACGGTAGGGTCAGCTTTATTTGATTTATTAACGGTTCGGGCGGTTTATGAAGCATTTTATCAGGGGGAATGATGGATGAATATTGAAATTTTTCTCGGTCTTTTTGGTATACCGTTAGGAATCATTTTACTAGCAATGATTTGTTACATTATAGAGGCTAATCGGGAAAAACGAAATTCTTCTATTTCAAATGACAGGGGGGTATCGCAATGAGTGCTCATCCTCTAACGGTATTAGTCATAGGCATTTACCTTCTTTTGTTAGTTTTAATTGGAATATTAAGTTCAAGGAAAAGTTCAGGTGGTCTCACCGACTTTTTTCTAGCGGGGCGAGGTTTAGGGAAGTGGACCGTTGCCTTAAGTGCTGTTAGTTCTGGGAGAAGTGGCTGGCTTATATTAGGTGTTACGGGTATGGCATATGCGAATGGGTTATTAGCTGTATGGGCTTTAGCAGGCTTTATTACAGTAGAAGTGCTTATGTTCTTCTTTGTGGCAAGACGATTTCGAAAGTACAGTGAGCAAACGGATAGCATTACAGTACCAGATATACTAGAGACGCGGTATCAAGACCAATCTAATCTCCTTCGCGTAACAAGTGCTGTGATCATTATTTTCTTTATGGTCGCATATGTAGGAAGTCAAATTGTTGCGGGTGGTACCGCCTTTTCCTCAACTCTCGGATTATCCACTGAAGGAGGTATGTGGTTTACAGCAATTATTCTATTAGTCTATACCTCCTTAGGAGGCTTTCATGCGGTAAGTAAAACAGATGTGTTACAAGCCGGATTTATGTTTTTATCTTTAATCATTCTTCCAATTGTCGCTATCGTTCAAATCGGAGGGTTAGGCCCTATTTTAGGGGCTATGCATACGGAAGGCTCGGGCTATTATGGGTTACTCGGTTATGGTTTTGGTGCGACGATGGGATTAATCGGAATTGGATTCGGTAGTCCCGGTAATCCACATATTCTTGTTCGCTACATGTCATTAAAAAATCCGAAAGAGATGAGGCAAGCAGCGTTAATCGGATCAATATGGAATGTATTAATGGGGTGGGGAGCAATTTTTGTAGGTTTGGCAGGTCGTGCTTATTTTCCAAATGTAGCTCAGCTACCAGGTGAAAATAATGAAGCAATCTTTACGACTTTAGGAAATGAGCTTTTTAATCCTTTCTTTATGGGAATTTTACTTGTCGCCATTTTAGCTGCCATCATGTCTAGTGCGGATAGTCAGCTCTTAGTTGGTTCAAGCTCTCTTGTGCGAGATCTATATCATCGCATGATTGGAAAGGATAAAGAACTAGATGAGAAAAAGCTCGTATTGTATAGTCGGCTATCCATCGTTCTTTTGATGGGATTATCTATTTGGTTAGCTTTCTCTGCTCAAGAATTTGTATTTTGGATGGTCCTCTTTGCTTGGGGAGGGTTAGGAGCATGTTTTGGGCCGGCGCTCCTCTTAACGCTTTATTGGAAGGGAACGACGAAACAAGGTGTGTTCTGGGGGATGGTCGTAGGATTAATAACGGTGATTCTCGTGAAAAAACAACCGGAATGGACCTATCATTTTCTTCCAGATATAAAAGGTTTGGTGGGAAGATTACTATTCGGTATTACGTATGAGGCAGTTCCTGGTTTTATTATGTCATTAGTAGTAACGGTTTTAGTAAGCTTATTTACAAAAAAGCCGTCAAATGCTGAAAAAGTAATGAAAGATTTAGCTTCTTAACGGGGATAAAGCCTGCTTATATCTAACTTGTTGAGTAGGGGGATGTTGACGTGAATGGTGGATTATTATTTTTAGTCTTATTACTTGGAGTGTGTTTTATTGTATTTGCTTCGGTGAAGTGGAAACTGCATCCGTTTTTATCATTACTAGTTGCATCGTTTTTAGTTGGAATTTTAGCTGGTCTACCATTAAATGAGGTCGTAAATGCTGTTAATCAAGGTTTCGGTGGGCTTATGGGGTATATAGGTATTGTCATTGTAGCTGGGACGATTATTGGGACCATTTTGGAAAGGTCAGGGGCAGCTTTGAAAATGGCCGAAGTTGTGCTTCGTGTTGTCGGTGAGAAACGGCCCCAATTAGCTATGTCATTAATAGGAGCCATTGTTAGTATACCTGTATTTTGTGATTCAGGGTATGTCATTTTATCCAGTTTGAAGAAAGCGCTTGCTAAAAAGACAAAGGTTGCATTGGCATCGATGTCGGTTGCGCTTGCAACGGGTCTATACGCGACCCATACGTTAGTTCCGCCTACACCGGGGCCGATAGCAGCAGCTGGTAATATTGGAGCTACCGATTACTTAGGAACGATTATAGTGATTGGAATCGTTGTTGCCATTCCAACGATTTTTATCGGTTATATATGGGCGGTGAAGTTTGCGAGTAAAATCGAAATTGAAGGCGAAGGAAGTAATGCACTGAATTATGATGAAATCGTTAAAGGATTTGGAGAGCTACCATCTGCAGTAAAGTCATTTTCACCGATTGTAGTGCCTATCCTATTGATTGGATTCGGATCGATTGTTAGCTTTTTCGGATGGACAGGTACTTTGGCAACAGGTCTTTTA
Organism: Bacillus kexueae; assembly: GCF_022809095.1. GTDB lineage: Bacteria > Bacillota > Bacilli > Bacillales > Aeribacillaceae > Bacillus_BZ > Bacillus_BZ kexueae. Next base: position 60,641 of record NZ_JALAZE010000010.1, on the reverse strand, counting down.
TTTTTAGGTCAACCGGTTGTTGCGCTATTAATAGGAGTTTTCCTTTCGTTTTCTTTAATGCCTAAACGGGATGAGGAAACAATGACAGGTTGGATAAGTGATGGGATTAAAGATGCTTCAAATATCCTTTTAATTACGGCTGCTGGTGGTGCTTTTGGTTCGGTTATTAAAGCAACTCCTGTTGCAGAACTGATTCAAGGAATTGCTGCTGGTGGTCTATTAAATGGAGTATTGGTTCTTTTCATTCCATTTATTGTAGCAGCGGCTTTGAAAACGGCTCAAGGATCATCGACTGCGGCTCTCGTCGTTACTTCAACGCTCATTGCACCTCTATTACCTGAAATGGGAATCGAAGGGGCTATACCGTTAGCGTTAATTGTCATGTCTGTTGGAGCGGGAGCAATGGCCGTTAGCCATGTGAACGATAGCTACTTTTGGGTTGTTACACAGTTTAGTGGCATGAAAGTAACGGATGCATATAAAGCCCAGACAGTCGCGACATTATTGCAGGGGGTAACTGCATTAGTCATAACGATGATATTGTGGGTGATTTTCGTTTAGTAAAATGGATATTGAAAAATGATTTAGGCGTTTAACTGGTTAGAAAGCGAGGATTGTGAGTGAAAATTATAATTGCACCTGACTCATTTAAAGGATCGGTTTCAAGTACAAAGGCAGCGTTAGCGATTGAGCGTGGTATCAAAAGCGTTCTTTCGGATTGTGAAACCATCTGTATCCCGATGGCAGATGGTGGAGAAGGAACAGTTGAAGCGATATTAGCCATTACCGGTGGGAAGGAGATTTATGAGAATGTCAACGATCCACTTGGTAGACCTATTCAAGCTTCTTTTGGGTGGGTTGAGGAAGAAAGAACCGCCGTCATTGAAGTGGCCGCAGCCTCTGGTCTTCCTTTATTAAAGAAGGAAGAGCTAAATCCTGATCAAGCCTCTACATATGGCACAGGGCAACTAGTGAAGAGAGCTTTAGATTTGGGAGCCAAAAAGATCATAATCGGACTTGGAGGTAGTGCAACCGTCGATGCGGGTACAGGTCTGTTGCAAGCACTCGGTGTCAAGTTTTTCAATCAACATGAAGAGGAAATAATAATGGGCGGTGGAAGACTTGGAGAAATCGACAGAATTGATACAGACGAACTTGATATACGACTTTTGCAAACAGAAGTTGTCATCGCATCCGATGTGATGAATCCGTTATTAGGAGAAGAAGGAGCAGTAAACGTTTTCGGTGCACAAAAAGGGGTCCGTGAAGATGAAATGGATGTCTTCGAATCTGGAATGAATCATTTTGCTAATGTGGTTGTCGAGACCGTTCAAAAAGATTACCGCCAAGCACATGGTGCGGGAGCGGCGGGGGGGATCGGCTTCTCTCTTTTATCCTTTCTAAATGCTAGATTACAAAGTGGTTTTAGCTTAATTAGTGAGCTTTCTAACTTAAAAGAACAAATACGGACCGCTCAAATCGTGATGACCGGTGAAGGCAAAATGGACAAACAATCGCTGTACGGAAAAGTCCCAATTGGAATCGCTAAGATTGCAAAAGAGTTTGATATACCAGTCTGTGCATTTACAGGAAAATTTGAAGGGGACATGCAACTGTTTAAACAGCATGGAATACCTATCATTGTCCCTATTGTAGATGGGCCAATGGATGTAACAACGGCGATGAATAGGGGTGAAGAGTTGCTAGAAAAGGCTGCTGAACGATTAATGATTTGGGGGCAAGCCTTTTCAAAAGTGATCAAGTAGGAAAGTGACACAATTACTAAAAGCCACCTCTTTAGATTGGAGAGGTGGCTTTCCTTTGTTGTTACAGAAAGTTTAAGTTCAATAAAGTGTTAACGTATTCTCTTTACAGTTTTTTGGGGTGTCTAGCTCCAAGCGCCATCAGCTCGGGTCGCTTCGGCCCTGCTGTGGCGACGGAAGCCTCCTCGCAGGTCCTCCAGCGCCCTTCTCCTAAGGACTTGCGCTTTGCGCTTTTCTTGGTTTATGTTTTATCTTTGTAAATATTCTTCTTTGATTTCTTCGGTTAAGGGAACGACCTCGTTTTCTAAAATAATATATGTTTCATCACATAACTCTTCGATGTCAGCTTGGTTGTGGCTCGTTAATAAAATGGTATTTCCCTTATTTTGCTGCTCCTTAATGATTTCTTTAATATCTTTGTAAGTTTTAAAATCTAAGGCATTGAATGGTTCGTCTAAAATAATAATATCTTGGTCTTCCATAATGGCTTGTGCGATTCCGAGCTTTTTTTTCATCCCCATGGAATAGACGCCAACCCTGGAGTTATCGTCGGGGTTTAACCCTACTGATTGTAAAGTCTCCCTTATTTTTGCATCATTAATTTTATCGTTGATTTTTGCTAGAAATTGTAGGTTTTTAAATCCGCTATATAGTTCGAGAAAGCCTGGTTCATTAATCAGTGCACCGGTATTAGGAGGGAAGTCGATGTCTTGTCCTAGTTTTTGACCTCGTACATAAATTTCCCCCGTATCAGGTGTCATAAATCCAGCTATCAGTTTGAACAAGACGGATTTGCCGCTCCCATTTGAGCCGATGATTCCGATTGTTTTTCCCTTCTCGATCGTTAAGTTTACATCTTTTAAAATTGTTTTCCCTTTAAAGTTTTTCCCTACATTACATACTTGAATGATATCGTTCATTACGCTCACCTTCTATATTAGAAAATTCTTTGGAAGAACCATTTTCGAATCATGATGTACAACCCAATTGTTGCCATTGATAGAATACTGATCGTTGTGAAAAAAGAGATGCCTCCGCTTCCTACGGTTTCTTTCATCCTAAGTAACGATGACATCCCTGTTGGCAAGTAGTTGACAATGGGCGTATCAAAAATACAGAACATATAGGATGCCATTAATAGAATAAAGCCAGTAGTGGCCGTTCTCGTTAAACAAAAAAGGAAGAAGACGAAAAGAAAACTGAAAACAAGCTCTGCAAACTTACTGCTGACAATGATGCCAATTAAGTTTAGAGGTTTTACACCGTTAACATGTAACTCTTCAAAAACAGGAGTCATATATTCATATCCTTGAAAAGGTAACCTGAATAGAAAAGATATCAAGGATGAAATAGAGATGGTTAAAATGATATACGCGAAAATAAATATGGAAGCTGATCGTAAAATAGAGAACAGCCATTCCTTTTTATGCTTCAATCGAATCGTTATGAAAGAACTTCTATCAGCACTTTCTTTCTCGAGGAAATAGCTCAACAAATAGAGCGGAATCCCGTTGTAAACTACTAAGCTCAAAAAGTATATGAGATGGAAATTCCCAGTGCCATGTCCGTAAAATTGAATGGTTAACAAGTCGAAATAAGTCAAATCTCCAATCCTTAAAATGATGGATAGGACATGGATTGTAACGAAAACGACCATAACGACTAAATGATTTTTTGAAAGCAGCATGCTTAAATTCCATTTGTCTAGTATTGGAATCGAGAGTGATATGGTCAGTGTCTTATTCCAATATCTTTTTATAACCATTACCATGCATACCATCAATAAAAGCTCAGCAATGAATAATAAATAGTAGTTTTCCCCTAATGTTACGAAAGCATGGTGAAGGACGATGTAATTATTTAAAAATAGAAAGGGGACGATTGAATCTACTTCAGACCGAATGCTCAATAACATGAGAATGTACGAAACAATAATGCATGCAATGACTACCTTTGGGTGTAGAAACTGTCTTAGAAAAATAAAAAGAGTTCCTAATAAAGTAAGCCCCAATACCATATGTAAATAGATAAAAAACAGCGAAACGAGAGGAGTCGAAAAAAAACGCTCAAACTCGCTGGTGATTAACGTATTTATATCGACTGGTACGGTTGTAAATACGTTCTCAAATCTTAGACCAATCCCAATGACAATTGAAATCATGACATGTAGAAAAACAAATAAAGAAGAAATGATAAGTAATGATAGGACTTGTGTTAGAAAATACGTCACAAACCTTTTAGATCTCATTAAAATCATATCTTCTATTTTTTTATTGCTTTCAGCAAATTTATATAGAAAATAAAGGAAACTAAGGATGAAAAAGTATAAAATATAATAATGGTCGGTTAACGCGAGAATCGAAAATTCAAAGAATGATAGGTTAAATTGAATGGCTATCCCCTTTAAGTAAACTGCGTAAACCGAAAAGGTGAGTAGGACAATCCAAATTCCTTTTGAGAAAAAATGGTGGATATTGTTCTTAATTAAGCTCGTCATTGGTCGAAAAATACTCCTTTATGTAACGAAAATACTATCTACTGAATATAGTTTCTTTTTTGAAGAAATGAAAATACCAAAAAAGCCCGCTAATAAAAAGAACTAAAAGAAGCGGTCCAACAAGTAAGCGCTGAACGGTAATGGCACTTGCCTGTAAAGAACTAGGATCAAAAGATGTAACTAATCGAAAATAAGGAACACCTAAAATAGCAAGAATGAAATTTTCTACAATGGAATACACAAAAGGCCCTGTTAACACGATAAAAATGTTATTGATATATAGTGAAAGAACAAATCCCAATGTGGCGATAAAAAAGGCAATAACCATTCTCCATAAACTGAGAATCAGTCCATACAGCAATGGGTGATGAACAAAATAATCACCTGCAAACTTATTAAGAGCATGGTCCGTACCTTGTGGTGTTACATCTGGTATAACATATAGACATAAAATTAATCCCGTGATAGATACGATAAAAACAATCAATGACCCACCTAAAGAGGAAACGAGCCATTTAGTCATAACATACTTCTTCTTTGAAACTCTCGTTACCGTGTAGTTTAAGAAGCCATTCTTTCGCTCATAATACATTAACCAGCAAGTAGGGACGACAGCGAACAAAGGAAAAAGCATCGTAAACAATTCCCCTGATTCCTCCCAAACCTCAATATTGTATGAATAGAGGTAGCCGGATTGAAAAGGAATAATAATGAGCCCGCTATAAAGAATGGCGATCATTAAACTAATTAAATAAGGATATTTTAATTTTTGAAACTCTAGTTTTAATAGATTTGTCATGTGCTCGGTCACATCCTTATCGCTTTAATTAAAGAGCCTTGTAACAATAAATTTATGTTACAAGGCACTTATTAATATTAATTTATGTCACTTCTCCATGTTCCACTTACTTGAACATTTACAGGTGTATTCCAATCATTTGAGAAGTGGAGTCTCATGCTATCGCCTTTTATGTGATTTTTATGTCCGTCAAGTGTAAGTGTTTCATTGTCTCCTAAATTTCTAGCCCAATCTCCAGAGTTGCCCTGTGCATCTTGCATTCTAACATCTACTACATAATCTCCACCTACAGATGATGACTTGACTTGACCATTTGCTCCACTAGAAGACTTTACGTGATCATACCCAGTATAACCACTTCCGTTATACTTTCCAACCGTAGTGCTATAGCTTTTCCAACTTGTGCTAGCATAAACGTTAAATGATGAAGCCATAACTGCGGCTCCTACTGCTAATGTGATTAATTTCTTTTTCATAGTAAATTCCTCCCTTATACGGTTTTGATTGGGTTTTGAAAAACCAATAAATGGTTTTTACAGGGTAGAGTGTAACATATGGAACTTATGGAATAAATAGTAAAATTTAATTATTATTTTATTATAATTTAGTCTCTCAACCTTTTCTCCTATTACATAATAAAATGAGGTAATCATGTTCATTTTTAACCATTAACCTGTAATTTTTAATGTAATTGGAATGGTTGCTTGAAGGGAAAGTAAGATGAATTTAGGGGGAGTATCGTATTATATTGGTAAAATAAAACTAGACCATTGGACTATTTTGTTAATTTTAATAGTGTTCAAATAAACGAATAGATAAATGGATGTGAATTCACTTAATTAATTCCTTTAGCCAATTTAAAAATTGTGAAAAGAATTTGTGAATTTTTAACAAGAGTAATACCAACTTACTAGAAATTATGTATAATATTTGTGGTAATAATGTTATAGAAAGGAGAAAAAGTAATGAATAGGGTTAAATGGCTTAATATTACAGTAATATTGACAATGTTACTAACGTTTTTAAGCCCTATTAGTGGAGCAAAATCAGTTCAAGCCTCCATGTATTATGAGCTATATGATTTAGAGCAAGTTGGTCAAGAAGTTGTGCTAACTTGGAACTTCGAGTCATTCGGTTATCCACCGTTTGAACGGTTTGAAGTAAATAGAAACGGCGAAATATTTGAAGTACAACCAGAAATTATTTCTGAAATAAATGATGAAGGAAGCTATTATTCTGCAACATATTCTTATACAGATTCAAACATTGAACCGAATACAGCATATACATATGAAGTCATTGGCTGGTATAACGAACAAGCAACAACAATTGGGGTTAAGGATATTACGACTACTAGCTTTAATGAAAATACTTCTTCAGAGCAGTCACAAGAAGATCTTTCTTATGAAAATTACAGCGGAGCAACTATTGTATTTACGACTGAAGAGGTTGTAGAAGTTGCATGGTATGAATTTAATTCGGTTGATACCATTTATTATGAGTTGTATGTAAATGGTGACCTTTATGCGCAATTGGATTCAGATGTCTTTCAGTATCTTATTGAAGGCCTTACACCTGGGACGCAATATGACATCACTTTTAAAGTAGTGGATCAAGTTGGTAACGAGTTATATCAAGAGACGTTGTATACCGTAACTGAAGAAGTTGAAAATCAAGAGAATCCACCGTCTGATAGCTATGACGCTTTATGGGTAATGGAAGAGTATATTGGTGATACAACTACTGCGATAATGTGGGAATACGAAGGAGAAGAAACTCCAGTAGAGTTTGCAATCTATGTAGATGGTGAATTTTTAGATACAACGAATCACTATAGGTATGAATTAACGAATCTTGAGCCTTCTACATATTACTTTGTTACAGTAGAGGCACTTAATGAATTTGGAGAGTTGCTTGCGGTAGACTCCTATGATTTACATACCATCGGAGCTATTCATGATGAATTCACTGAAGATGAAATTTTTGTGGACATTTATCAACTCTCAAATGAAGCCGTAGAGTTATTTGTTTACACAAATTCATATGATCAACCACCATTTAAGTTCCTTGTGAATGGACAAGAGTGGGATGATATTGTCCAATCAGCAGAATTGTTTGTTCTTTCAGGGTTAACGCCTTCAACAAACTATGAGGTTGAGATTCAAGCAATAAATGATGACCTTTCTGTTAAATCTGAAACGAGCATTTCGTTCAAAACAACTCAAAGTCCGAGCGGAGAAGTTGTGCATTTCCCGGATGCGAATTTAGAATTAGCAATTAAAGATCATCTAGCAATCGACCGTGAGATTTATGTAAGTGACCTTGAGAAGCTTACTTATTTGTACGCACAGGATATGAACATTTCTGATTTAACAGGTCTTGAAAAGGCTGTTAATTTGAAAGATTTAGATTTAAGTTTTAATCAAATTGAAGACCTTTCTCCTCTTCAATCATTATCATTGCTAGAATCACTTGCTCTATGGGGCAATGATATAAAGGATATTACCCCATTAAGTAATCTAGTAAACCTAACTTTCTTAGATTTAAGCTCAAATCATCTTTTTGAAATTGATGCGTTATCAGGACTAACAAATATCAGAGACTTATTCTTAAGTCAGAATCAAATTCAAGACCTAAAGCCTTTAGAAAATCTAACTGGATTAGAGTACTTAGTCTTATGGGATAATCAAATTGCTAATGTAGATGCGCTACAGGGTTTAACCAATTTAAGGGTTTTAGATCTAGATGGAAATGAAGTAGCGGATCTTTCTCCACTTACCGGTTTATCTAACTTACAGTCTTTACTTTTAAGTGGTACGCTCGTTCAAGATATTGAGCCATTAATGTCCCTACAGAATTTACAAGCTCTATATTTGAATAATACGATGTTGAATGAAGGGGCATTTGAATATATTCAACAACTAACTGATAAAGGTGTATACGTAGAATTTAATGGATTCGTTTCTGAAGCATCTTTAGAAGTTGTAGAAGCTTTAGATGAATCAATCACCTTAGAGTGGTCTACTAGTGTACCTGTTGATGAAATTGATAGAGTAGAAGTTTATGAAGGGCTAAACCATTTAACAACCTTATCCCCTACTCAATATACATATACGTTTGAAGGGGTAGAGTCGAATAATAGTTATGAATTCGCAGTGGCAATTATTGATATCTTCGGTAATGCATATTGGGCAGGTGCTAATTGGACAACCGTTCAAGAAGAATTTGTTCAATTTACAGATGCCAATTTAGAATATGCGATTCGCGAAGAGCTAAATATTTTTAATCGTGACCTTACAACTGAAGATTTAAAAGGGTTAAACTACCTAAATGCACAAGGTTACGGAATTGAAGACTTAACAGGATTAGAACATGCAGTAAATTTACAAGACCTTGATTTATCTAATAACAACATCGTAGACATTACACCGATTGCTGGGTTAACATCTCTTACTTGGCTAAGTTTATGGAACAATCAGATTCAAGACCTTAAGCCACTGGAAAATTTAAAGAATCTAGTCTATTTAGATTTAGATGAAAATCGTTTTGAAGACATTTCTGTTTTAGAAAACCTTTCAAATCTTGAAATTCTATGGTTATCTGGAAATGAAATCTATGATCTCCAAGTCTTAATGTCTCTATCAAACTTAACTGATCTTTATGTATGGGATATTCCGTTAAGTGAAGAAACAAGTCAGTTAATAGAACAATTGATAGAAAAAGGTATTTATGTTGAGTACAATGGGTTTGATTCGATTGAGACATATATGGGAATTGTTGATGTAACAGAAGAGTCTGTTACATTTGAATGGATGACTACGGTACCAGAGCAAGATATTGAGAGAATAGAGCTGTACGTAAACAACGAAAAACAAGGTGAAATCAATATTGACGAGTTCATCTATACGCTGGAAAAACTGCAGCCAAACACAAAGTATGAAATTGGTATTCTTATCGTTGAGAAAGATGGCAATGCACATTGGGGAAGCATTGAAGTGAATACGAATCCTACACTAGAAAATGTGGCTGACGTTCGTCTTGTACTCGAACATGAAAACGGAGATTCAATTGTAAGTACTGGATTTTCCATTGAAGGACTAAATGAGACGAATCAGCACATTTATAAATATGGCTTTGTAGATGAATTCGGTGACTTCTACGATGAAAGCGGAAGCGATATCAATAATGTTCTTAAGTTACCTTATGGTCAATACGAAGTAATCGTTTATAACCCATTTGCTGGAGAAGACTTACTTTTAGAGATTGACATTGTAGAGAATGTGGATTATGTATCTGAGCCAATTGTTATAACCATTCCAGCCGTTGAGCAAGTTGGAGAGGTTGTTGAATTTGCGGATGAAAAACTGGAAGAAGTTATCCGTAACAGCTTATGGATTCATGACCGTGACCTTACAACGGAAGACATGAAACAGTTGAAGGTTTTATATGCAAGTGACCAAGGGATTCAAAATTTATCAGGTTTAGAATACGCGGTAAATTTAGAGGAGTTATTTGTATCCCATAACAGCATCAAAGACATCACGCCAATTGCAGGTCTGACTTCATTAAAATCGCTAACGTTGTGGGAAAATGAAATTGAAAGCATCGAACAATTAATGGACTTAACAAACTTAACGTATTTAGATTTAGAGAGTAACCGAATCCGAGACATTTCTGTTTTAGGAAATCTAACTGGACTTGAAGTATTGTGGTTATCTTATAATGACATCGAAAATCTAGAGGTTGTAGGTTCATTACCAAACTTAAGTGAACTTTATTTATGGGGCGTAGAATTAAGTGAAGCGTCTCATGAAATAGTTCGTCAACTAGAAGGAAACGGTGTTTATGTAGAATATGAAGGGTTCGAAGTTGAAGAAGCATATTTAAGTGTACTAGATGTAACAGAACATTCTATTCAAGTTGAATGGTATACTTCCCTCCCAACCGATGAAATCAAAGAGATTGAATTTTATCTAAATGGAGAGAAAGTAGGAACTGGAAATGCATCCGAGCTCACTTTTACGTATCAAGATTTAGAACCAGACACTGAATATGAATTAGAAGCAGCTGTCATTGACGTACACGGTAATCAATATTGGGCGTACAATTTTGCAAAGACAGAGCGTCCACAAGAGGAATTAGTTAAAGTTCAGTTTCAAGCTGTAAATGGTGAACATAACACTTTAAGAGGATTCGAGTTCTCGGTAACAGGTACTGATGAACGGAACGAAGACTGGTATATGTTTGGTTATACAAATGACCAAGGGTTATTTAGAGGTTGGTATAGTCCATCGACTACTTTTGAGCTACCAGTCGGTTCTTATGAAGTGATTGTTCATGGACAGAACCAGTACGAGGACACAATTTTTGAGATTAACCTTGATAAAGATCAAGATTATGTAGCAAATCCAATTATCATCCAAGTGGAAGAAACAGAAAAAATTACAACACCTTTAACCATAAAAGTACAAAATGAAAAAGGTAACCCGATTACTTCTGTCGAGTACATTTCGTTATACAGCCCAATCGTACAGGAAACGTTTGGTTACCAAAATGGATTCAAACATTTATGGCAAGTAACAAATGATAACGGTGAATATGAGTTTGAAGAAGTTGTCGTAGCAGACGAATGGAATTTATACATTAATGCACCTGGATATAAAATATTTGAAGATCAAATCTCCTTCAATGCTGAAGAAAATGAGATTACGGTTACTATGGAAACGGGAGCGTTAATTATTGGTAGCGTCACGACAGAAGATAATCTAAATGTTGAAGGTGCTAATTACTTTGTATACGGTAACCAGTCTTATTCTTATGGTTATATTTCAGGTGGCGAATTACATGTTGGAGGCTTGTACGAAGAAGATTTAACTCTTGAAGTATCAATGCCAGGTTACAAGCCGTACGTTACAACGATTTCTGCAGATGCCTTTGGAGATGGGGTAACAAGTGTTGGTACAATTGAGTTAGAGCGTGAAAAGTACGTTCACGGATATGTGACGAAAGATGGAAATCCTCAGTCTAATGTTTATGTTTATTTATACACTGATAACAATACGTGGAGTTCTTATTGGGCACGCACAGATGCGAATGGATACTTTAAAATCCGAAATGTTCAAAACGGAACTTACACATTAAAGACAGAAGGGTACAACCTTCCTTCATCAACATTAGAGAGTGTTGCTCCATCTGATGAGTTGTTAAATATTATTTTAGAACAAAAAGGTTCTAGCAGCTTTGAGGGAGATGGAAACAGCTTTGCAACTTCATCACAGACGGCTGTACCAGGAAAGCAGTTAGAATACTCGTTCAAATACCAGAACAATGGAACAGTGCAAGCGGAAGATGTTGAAGTGTCATTTAACTTCCCAGCAGGTGTTTCAATCATTGAAGAATCTGCTTTATTGAATGGTCAAAAAGCAACGGTCAAGGATGGTAAAGTAATTATTCCTAATGTAGAAGCAGGAGCAAAAGGGAAAATTACGTTTAAAGCGCAAATTAGCGATACGTATAATCAAGAAACAATCGTAGCTTCAGCAACAATTAAAGCGAATGGTGAAGAGAAAACATACTCTGCACCTACTAATGTATTATTTGTCACTTTACAAGCTCCTGCGACAACAGCGAAGGCTGATGTTAAAGTTTATGGAACGGCCAAAGCTGGTTCAACAGTTAAAGTCTTCGATGGAGAAAAGCTTTTAGCGGAAACGAAAGTGAACGGTCGTTGGTGGTATGCGGATGTTACGTTGCCAGTTCAGTCTGGTCAAGAAAGTTCGCATGACTTAGTCGCGAAGGTTGTGAGTGGTTCAGAAACGGTCGTTTCTCAGCCTGTCACCATCTCTTATGAACCTTCTATTCCGACATTAACAGATGTAACGGTTACAGCTGGATGGAATGGAGACGTCAAGTTAAATCCGTATACAGGTTTAGCTACATTTGCCATTGTGGAGTATACACCAATTGATGTCAAAGTAGCGTTTGATCAAGGAATTGATGAAGGAGCTGTCTACTTCTTAGGTGAAAAATACGAGCTCACTAAAGAAGGCGAAGAATACATTGCCCAAATTCCAGGAACATGGAGTTCATATGGTGAACAATTAATGGAGATTGGGTTTGTTAAAGATGGCCATGAAGTAAGATTGCCGTTAATGGAAGTGATTGTCCTTATTGACCCTTCTGGCTACGTATTTGAGGGTAGCATGGATAATCGTTTAGAAGGGGTAACGGCGGTTGTAGAGGAATATCAACAAGATGGAAGATGGAAACAATGGAATGCTGACTTCTATGGACAAGTGAACCCGCAAATAACAGACGAAGAAGGTCGTTACGGATGGGATGTTATCCAAGGAGATTGGCGAGTTGTCTTTAGCAAAGACGGTTACGAAACGTATATTAGCCGAACTGTAACGGTTCCGCCAGCAGAAACTCAGCTAAATGTACCGTTAGTTCGTACATCTAATCCATCAGTATATGCGATTACGCCAGCTGATGGCATGAAGGATACATCATTACATCCAACAGTAAAGGTTGAATTTGACCGACTAATGAATGTTGAGCACTTACAAAACGGTATTCGTGTAGTCAAGGCAAGTGATGGTTCGGTTGTAAGTGGAAACTTGTCATTTGAAGAAATCTTCAAAGGGTATCAAGAAACCCCTGGTAAACCAGGATACTTTGAAGAAGATCCGACAAAGGAGCTTGCTAAAGTTGTGAAGTGGACAGCATCGGAAGCACTTGAGCCAAACACCGAATACCAAATTGTTGTCGATGCTACCTTGGAAGATTACGATGGAAAAGTTCTTGGAGAAAATGTACAATCATTCTTTACGACTATGGAACAACAAGAAAAAACAGAGGATAATGATGGTGGTTCCGAACAATCTTCAGAAGATCAAGGTACTGATCAATCAAGTACTGAAGAAGAAACTTCTAAGGATCAAGACAATCAACAATCTTCAGAGTCTAAACAGCCGGTGAGTGAGGATCAAAAAGATTCACCAACATCTGAGGACGAAAAAGAAGCAAACCAAACTAATAAAACATCTTCTTCTGTTGAAGATGGAGGTTCAAAGGGGTCTTCGTCTACAAAAGAAATTTATTCTTCATCAGATTTCATGCAAATTGAGGCGATCGCTGTAACAAGCACGAAAAAACAAGCGAAGGTTTCTTCTGAGCAGTTAAAAGAACTGAAAGAGAAAAACGGTACGATTGTCATTTACAGTAAGGGAATTGAACTAAAAGTACCAGCAAATATTTTTGAAAACACATCAGTCGATGTGGAAATTTCAATTGAAAAGCTAGAGGACATTAAAGAAGCGTTAAGTCCGGTATATGACTTTACGATTTATCAGGGTAAACAGAAGATCAGTCAATTTAGTCAACCGGTGACTCTTGTTTTTGATGTGGACACCGAAAGAGTAAACAATCCTGACAATGTAAAAGTTTACTACTGGAACGAAGACAAAAAAGTTTGGGAAGTAATCGGTGGGACTTACAAAGATGGAAAAGTGACTGCTGAAACTGATCACTTTAGCATTTATACGGTCTTTGAATCCACTCAATCAGAGTTAACAAGTACTACAATAGAACCAAGTCATGTAGAAGGTGCTTTACCAAACACTGCAACCTCAAATTATAACTGGCTCTTAGTTGGAGTGTTATTGATGGTAACTGGAGCAGTGTTATTCTTCCTACAAAGAAGAAAGGAAGCTTAAAAATAAAATAACCCTCTTGTATGACAAGAGGGTTATTTCCTATTTTAAATGTGAGAAAGGTGATATTATGAAGAAGATTTTTACAATAATCGGACTATCTACAGCATTAGTTCTGTCTGGGTGCTCAGGTGAAACGTCTGAGAAGGAACAGAAAGACATAACTGAGTTGGAACAGCAAATTAAAGAATTAAAAGTTGAAAATAGTAAATTAAAGACAGAAAATGCGAAACTCGAAAAGAAAGTAGAATTGTTACAAAAGGAAAGAGTTACTAGTGACAAACAGTAGTACGTTAAGGTAAAGGTAGATGCTCAAAAGTAGAAGATTTCCTTTTTGGTAACAGTATTTCTGATATTGAAAGCTTCAAGCAATAGTAGTACGATAAACATACAAAAACAATGTCTATAAAGGAGTGCCAGTATGTCTAAAACACTTATTTTTGGTCATAAAAACCCAGATACTGATTCAATCTGTTCCGCAATCGTATACGCAGATTTAAAAACGAAGCTAGGGAAAACAGTCGAGCCGATTCGCTTAGGTGAAGTGAACAAAGAAACGCAATATGCGCTTGACTACTTCAATATGGAAGCACCTCGTCTTGTACAAGAAGTGTCAAAAGAGACAAACGAAGTCATCTTAGTTGACCATAACGAATTCCAACAAAGTGCGGACGACATTGAAAAAGTACGCATTATGGAAGTTATTGACCACCATCGTATCGCCAACTTCCAAACAGCAGACCCACTTTATTACCGTGCGGAGCCTGTTGGTTGTACAGCAACAATCTTAAACAAAATGTACAAAGAAAACGGTGTGGCAATTGAAAAAGAAATCGCAGGTCTTATGCTATCTGCGATCATCTCTGACTCTTTACTATTCAAATCGCCAACATGCACAGAAGAAGATGTACAAGCAGCGAAAGAATTAGCCGAAATCGCAGGTGTCGAGCTTGAAACATACGGCTTAAACATGCTTAAAGCTGGAGCAGACTTAAGTGACAAAACACCAGCAGAACTAATCTCTCTTGATGCGAAAGAATTCCAAATGGGCGATGCAAAAGTAGAAGTTGCACAAGTGAACGCAGTGGACGTAAACGACGTACTTGCGCGTGAAGCAGAATTAACAGAAGTCATGACAAACACAATCAACGAAAAAGGATTAGACCTATTCCTACTTGTTGTTACAGACATCTTAAATAGCGACTCAACAGCTGTAGCACTTGGTGGACAAGCAGCGGCTGTTGAAAAAGCATTCAACGTAAGTTTAGAAGCAAACAAAGCCCTTCTAAAAGGCGTTGTATCTCGTAAAAAACAAATCGTACCTGCTTTAACAGAAGCGTTAAAAGGTTAATTAAAGATGGAAGCACCCGACGTTGGTCGGGTGTTTTTCATATGTTTGGGCGAATTAAGAGAAAGTTGGGCGGAAAAGCGGTGAATATGGGCGAGGAGCGTGCACATTTGGGTGTAACGTCGGGAACCTTGGGCGGAGCGCGTGTCCCCTTGGGCGATAAACGAATGAAGTTGGGCGAAAGGTGTACAAACATGGGCGTTTCATGGTAAATCTGAAAAAGAGCAGCTCTCGTACAAGCTGCTCTTTTAATATTATTTTTTATCCGCCGGAAACACAATTCCAGTCTGTTTTCGGACCTCATCCATAATCTCCATCGTTACGAGAGAATGGTGGAGGGAGTTGTTCGTGGATTGATGCTTACCCGATTGAATGATGTCAATAAACTCTTTCGTCTCGTAGTACATCGTTGGATGCTCGGGTGGAGACGATATTGTTTCCGTTCGATTGTCCCGATACCGAACTTCAATGTGAGTAGGTGTATGAATCTGGTCGATAATAAGGCTTCCTTCTTCTCCTTGAATTTCTGAAGGTATGTAGGAATTTGTAATTTTGGAATACATAATGACCGCATCCATATCTTCGTATTGACATGTAATCACGCCTTCTCCGTCAACACCGGATTCCAGCTTTATGCTGGAAGCTTGAACCGATAGCGGCTTTCCGAATAAGACAACCATTGGATAAATGCAGTAGACACCAATGTCCATCAAGGAACCATTTGAAAGTTCCGGTTTAAATGCGTTTAAGACAATACCTTCTTTATATTTGTCATAACGCGATGAATATTGACAATAGGATGCAAAATAGCGTCTAATTTTGCCGATTTTATGCAAGTGATTTTGAAGCTCAACGAAATTAGGCATGACCGTTGATTTCATGGCTTCCATTAAGACGACACCATTTTTCTTTGCTGCGTCAATCATCGCTTTTACTTCCATAGCGTTTGAAGCCATCGGCTTTTCGACCAATATATGTTTACCGCTGTTCATTAATGCGATTGCTTGCTCGGCATGAAAAGCATTTGGGCTTGCGATGTAAACCGCATCCACTTCCTCACATGCGCCTAGTTCTTCAATGGTTGTAAAGGTATAAGTGGCACCGTGTTTAGAGGCAAATGGTTTTGCCTTCTCCTCACTTCGAGAGTATACCGCTGTTAATGAAAAGTCTGGAATTCGTTTAGCACTTTCAAGGAAAAGTTCAGTTATGCGGCTTGTCCCAATTGTTGCAAAGCGAATCATGTTCTCACCTTCCGAATTTAATTTACTCCTTCAAATCATACCAAAGGGGAGCATGTTTCGTCTCACTCTACTTTTCTTGTTGTTACAGAAAGATTAAGTTCAATAAAGTGTTAAAGTGTTCTCTTTACAGTTTTTTTGGTGTCTAGCTCCAAGCGCCATCAGCTCGGGTTGCTTCGGCCCTGCTGTGGCGACGGGCGCCTCCTCGCAGGTCCTCCAGCGCCCTTCACCTAAGGACTTGCGCTTTTCGCTTTTCTTGTTTATGAACAAGATTTCCAAAATCATAAATCAAAGGATAAAATCCCAAATTCAGGTCATCCTACCTACAAAGAACAAAATCGTTCGAATAGGTAGGGGTTTTGATTGAAATGGAGAGATGAAAAACAAAAAAAGAATCAGCAAACGAAAAACGCGCATAATGGCACAAAGCATACGAAAAACCTCCTCTCGGAATCTTTAAATGATAACGTGACGTTTATGATGAATGTATTTGAAGATTGTGGAGATATCGTGTTTCGCTCTTTTTCTATTGGAGGGGATGTAGCCGCATGTATTGTCTATTTTGAGAATTTAGTGGACAAGGAAAAAATCGATGACCACATTTTAGCTTCTTTAATGAAGGAAACGAATTTAGAAGAGGATCAGCTAGAACGGGTGATTAATGAAAAAATATCCGTCAGCGATGTGGAAAAGGTTGATTATCTCGATGATTGTGTGCAGTGGATTTTACATGGGTATACGCTCGTTTTAATAAACGGTTTGACGAAAGCGTATGTCGCACAGTTGCCTAAGTACGATACGCGTGCAATTGAGGATCCACCTGCAGAGTCTGTTATTCGAGGACCAAGGGAAGGGTTTATCGAGTCGTTGCCGATAAACACATCACTTATTCGAAGAAAAATAAAAAGTCCAAAGTTGAAAATGAAAAAGTATGTGCTTGGTCGCTACACGTACACGCAAGTCGTCATGGCTTATATTGATGATTTGGTCGACCAAGATTTAATCGACGAAGTCGTGACACGCCTTAATCGAATTGAAATCGATGGCGTCATTGAGAGTGGCTATATTGAAGAATTCATAGAAGACAACACGTATTCGCCGTTTCCGCAAATTTTACATTCGGAACGTCCTGATGTAGCGGCAGCGAATTTATTAGAAGGACGCATTGTTATTCTGGTGGACGGCTCACCGTTTGTTCTCATCTTACCCGTTACGTTGTTTTCTTTTATCCAAGCACCTGAAGATTACTATCAGCGTTCGATGATGAGCTCTCTTATCCGCACGATGCGCGATTTTTTCTTAGGGATTGCGCTCTTGCTACCTTCTTTTTATGTAGCAATCTTAACGTTTCATCAAGAAATGGTGCCCACCAATTTGCTTCTTAGGTTTGCGGCAGCGAGGGAACAGCTTCCGTTCCCGGCACTCGTAGAGGCACTTTTGATGGAAATTACGTTTGAAGCACTGCGGGAAGCGGGACTTCGGCTTCCGAAGCAGGCGGGGGCAGCGGTTAGTATCGTGGGTGCGTTAGTTGTAGGGGAAGCGGCCGTTTCAGCAGGACTTGTGTCATCTCCGATGGTCATGGTTGTTGCGATTACAGGTATTGCTTCGTTTACAATTCCACGGTTTTCATTAGCGATTTCCCTTCGGATGCTTCGGTTTCCGATGATTATTCTTGCAGGGACATTAGGGCTGGTGGGGATTATGCTTGGAATCATATTAATCATTGTTCATTTAAGTTCCCTTCGTTCATTTGGGGTTCCATACCTTGCTCCAATTGCTCCGTTGAAAGTGTCTGAATTGAAGGATACATTCATACGAGCCCCATGGTGGAGTATGCGAAAAAGGCCACATTTAACTGGACAATATCGTCCAGAACGCGTTGAAGGAGGAAAGCAAAACCCGAACAGTCACCGAGATTAAGGAGGGATGTCCATGCTGGAAAGAGGAAAAATATCCGCTCTTCAAATGGGTCTGATTTTGCACCCAACCGTCATTGCTACAGGGATTTTGTTTGTACCGGCCATTAGTGGGACTCATGCGGGGAGAGACTTATGGATGACACCTTTTGTTGCGTGTTTGGCAGGATTTTATGCCTTTTGGGTAGCCAATACACTCCATAAAATGTATCCGAAACAAACCGTGATGGAATATGCAGAAGCTATTCTTGGGAAAGGGATTGGGAAGTTAATTACCGCCTTTTTATTGTTCTATTACATTGATAGTTTGGGAATTGTCGTGAGAGAGTACGCTGAGTTTATAATTGGGGGGTTTTTGCCGAATACCCCTCTTTATATTATTACTGGTTCCATGTTATTTGTCTCGGCTTTAGCGGTCTATGGCGGTATAGAGGTGATTGCGCGAGCTACGCAAGTATTTATGCCTACGATAGTGTTCTTTATTGTTGGAGTATTCGTTTTTCTACTACCCGAACTCGAAATAAAAAATATGTTTCCGATATTAGAAAAAGGCTTTGGACCAGTGTTTAAAGGGTCAGTTTCTTTTATCGGTTGGTTCGGAGAGTTTTTTTTAGCTGCCTTTTTGCTACCGTTCGTTACAGATCAAGAAAATGTGAAGAAATGGGGGAATATTTCCGTCATCTCGGTTCTAGTTGCGATGGCAATGTCTAACTTTATCGGTCTGTTTTTGTTTGGAGAATCCGTTTCAAAACTGATGTATCCTGTTTTAACGGCTGCGAAGTTTATTAATATAGCTGACTTTATTGATCATATTGAAGCTGTTTTTGCAATGATTTGGGTTGCGAGCATTTTTATGAAAATTTCCTTTTTCTTTTACGCTGCCGCTTTATCTACGGCACAGTGGCTAAAGTTATCTGATTATAAGAGTCTGGTGTTTCCATTAGCTTTTTTAGGTGTTGTATGGTCTGTGTGGACTACGCCGAATATATCATCCTTTACGCATTATTTGGGAACAATTGCGCCTTATTATTTAATCTCAGTTCACATTGCTATTCCTACTTTATTGCTCATCGTTGCTTATATCAAAAAAGCTTTCGATAAGAAAAAGGGTGTTACAATTCATGGGTAAAATCATTCGACGAGCTTTTATCGTGCTCTTATGTACGGCTTTAGTAAGTGGTTGTTGGGACCGAAAAGAAGTGAATGACTTGGCTATTATTGTTGGGGCTACAATCGATAAGGGAATAGAAGAACCGGTATTATTAAGCCTTCTCCTCATGGTTACTTCAGGCGGCGGAGGTGGACAATCCATGAGTACGGAGTCTGAAGGAAATATGGGAGGGCAGTCATCTAGTCAATCTGAAATACTAGTATCTGCTGAAGGAGAGACGGTTGCGGATGCTCTTTCTAAAGTGCAGGTAAAACTATCTCGAAAGGTGTTTTGGGGGCATAATCGCGTTATTTTGTTCGGTGAGGAAGTTGCAAAAGAAGGGTTAGAAGAGCATATTGATTTTTTCGTACGCCATCCCGAAACGAGGTTACGAACTTTTACGTTTGTTACGAAAGGAAAGGCAAACGTGTTGTTTGAAACCGAGCCGGTGTTAGAACAGAGTCGAGCGGAAATGTTACGAGAGCTAATCGAATTAGACATCGGTATGCGAGTATCCCTTAAAGAGCTTATGAATGAATTTGGCCAAGAAGGAAAAATAACAGTCATGCCTTGGGTGGAACAATCTAAATTAACACCGAACTTGCCGAACCATGGCTACCGCCTTAATGGATTGGCGGTGTTTTCTGGTGGAAAGATGGAGGCAAAGCTATCGCAAGAAGAATCTAGAGGGTTGATGTGGATTCAGGATGAAATTAAGCAGGCGATGGTCACTGTAAGACCTGATGAAAATGAAGGTCCTGTCTCAATGATTCATTTACGGGCGAAGACGGATATGCAAGCTAAAATTGAAAACAATCGCCCTGTTGTCTATTTAAATATTCGGAGTGAAGATGACGTGTTACAAAACGCATCAAAGCTGAGCTTATTAAAAGAGCCCATCGTAAAGCAATTAGAGAAAAAAGCTGAAGAGGATATTGCCTATTACATTGATTTAGCCATTCAAAAATTGCAAAAGGAAGAACAGACCGACGCGCTCGGATTTGGAAATGCAGTCCTTCGGGCAGATCCAAAATGGTGGAAGAAAAACAAAAATAAATGGGAAGAAATTTTTCCGACAGTGGAAGTAAGAAAAGACATTAAGGTATATGTCCGAAGACAGGGAATGGTGAAACAACCAACAGCTGTACCGAAGGAAGAAGTGAAAGAGGAGTGATGAAAGGTGTATATGAAAATCGGTGCCACACTATCGATGATGATTATTTCGATTCTCATTTTTTACGGTAGCACCCATCGATTGAGCAAAAAACAGAAAAAAGAAAAATGGACAGTCGGCGTTATTACGGCTTTTGCCCTTTTTGTTGGCGTATGGTTGCTTTTTGACCCAATGCTAAAAAGTCCATCAATCGTCACGGAGTTTTTATTTGGTCCACTTCGTCACTTAATGGAGCCGAAGTGAGAGGAGTTACACGCTTTTGTATAAATCCTCTAACGTTTCGCATCCTATTTGCTCTGCCGTTTTTACAATATGCTGCCAGACCTTTGCAGTGGCTTTGGCGTCTTCTAGCGCGTGATGGCGTTTTAATATGTTGACTTCGCAGGCTTGACAACAGGTCTCGAGAGTTTGACCACTTAATGAAGGGTCGATGATTCGGATAAAAAAAGACGTATCCAACATTTGATGTTCCAGCGTTTTTTTAAACGTGTCTTGATTTGCTTTTTTCAAAAACTGCTTTTCATGCTTGGCGTGGTGAGCGATGAACACACGACTTTTGCAAAACGAATAGAAAGACGGGAGCACTTCTGAAAGAGATGGGGCATTTTGGAGCTCTTCGATTGTTAGACCGGTGAGCTGTAGAATCGTTTCAGAAACTGGGGAAGTAGGATGAACGACTGTATAGTACGCTTCTTCCCTGATGGAAGGTCCATTCATTTGAACGGCGCCAATGGATAATATTTCGTCACCGTTGTCTGGATGAAATCCCGTCGTTTCAAAGTCGATGACAACGACTTCAAGTTGTTTAAGTGGTGTGTGTAATTTGCTTTCATTTAACTCTTTTTGTAGTTGTCGTATAAAGGATATTTGGTTCGGGTCTACGCCGTTTTTAAGCCCCGTGAACATATGGGTGTTCATTCTAGTAGAAAATTGTTTGAGAAATTGAAACATCGGATTTTTTGGCATTGAATCACCTATTTCCTAACCGTTTTTTTACGAAGAGATGTAATTGATGAGCCGATTTTAAAAATTTCTTTAATCGTAAAACTTCATGCTGTGGCAACTGTGAAATGTGAATATAATGGCTATTTTCATACGATGAATGATCGGCGTGTAAAAGGCGAAACGCTAACAAAGACTCAAATGTTTGCATGTATTCAAATTGCTTTTTGGGTGAGAGGATGGTCTCCTGTACACCTTGTAAGCGAGTGAGCGTCGATGTTGCCAAACAATTGCTTTCAACAGCTAACAATCTCGCCGCATTAATCATTGGAAGTAGGGCGGCTTCTTTTACGTTGATGGCCCCTGTGTGCGGACCTTTCGACTCCACGATGATCTGACCGAGCAGGTTCGTGTTTCGTTTCGTGTGTAACGTGTTCTCCAACAATCGGGGAAGAAGTTGAAACTCGATGACTTTGGTGTACGCGTGTTGTTTCACGTCTGTTAAAAGGTTTTGGTCTCCGATTAATACCCGTGCGTCTAAAAATGTGAGAAAGTGACGCAATGACTCCCAACTGGCTTCTTCAAGCCAATTTGTGATTTGTTGTTTGAAATGATTGGTCGATTGGCACCATCTTTTGTTTCGGGCCATGACCTGTCCTTCGCAATATGGATATCCGGCAATCGCCATTCCATCTGATATTTCATCCCCAAGTGTTAAAAAGTATTCGCTGTCTTCAGAAGAAAACAATAAGCCGTGATCTTGGTCACTCCACACCCCTTGTTCTGCTCGACCTCCACTCCCCATTAAGAAAAAACAAAAAGAAGAGGGGAGGGGACCCCTCTTTTGTATTGTTTTTTTAATTGCGAGTTGAACCACCGCTGTGATGATTTGATCGTGAAAGGCATTTAAAGAGAGGTTTGAATGCATGTTATTCGTTATATTGTTTACTCTTTGTTCATTGATATTTGAATAGGTGTCCATCGTGATGGCCCTCCTATACCGATTTTGGAAGTGCCTCGTTCGGTTCTTCAGCCTTTACCATCTCTGGATAACCGTAACTACCGTGTTCACTTAAATCAAGGCCAATGACCTCTTCTTCCTCTGTAACGCGAAGTCCGTTTAATGCGAATTTCATCGCAGCGAGTAGAACAAAGGAGACGATGAAGGCGTATAATCCGCTTGTCAGGACGCCGAGTGCTTGAACGCCTAATTGTTCAAAACCGCCACCGTAAAATAATCCAGGTTTTCCGACTGATGCAAGCTCTGGTGTTGCGAAAAGACCTGTCGATAATGTTCCCCATACGCCAGCCGTACCGTGAACAGAAAGGGCAAAAATCGGATCATCAATACGACGTGCTTCAAAGAAGCGAATGCTGTAGAAGACGAGAATACCAGCGACAAATCCGATGACGACACTAGCCCAAACATCGACGAACGCACAAGATGCTGTAATGGCAACAAGTCCTGCGAGTGCTCCGTTTAACATCATTGGAACATCAGCTTTCCCCATAACGATCCATGAAATCAACATCGCGGCAATCGTACCAGCCGCTGCAGCTAAGTTAGTGTTTAATGCGACGTAGCCGAAAAAGGCACCATCAACAGCTAACGTACTTCCTGCGTTAAATCCGAACCACCCGACCCAAAGGAGTAAAACGCTTAGTGCAGTGAAGACTTGGTTGTGACCAGCTAAATCATTTGCAGAACCGTCTTTATTGTATTTACCAATTCGAGGTTTTAATAAAAGCGTAGCAGCTAAGGCAGCCATCGCACCTGTTAAGTGAACGACCGTCGATCCGGCAAAATCTTGCTTACCATGTTCTGCTAACCAACCTCCACCCCAAATCCAATGTGCAATGACAGGATATACACAAATTGAGAATAAGACCGAGAAAATGAGATAACTTGAAAGTTTAGCACGTTCAGCAAATCCTCCAAAAGCAATGGTTAAAGAGATGCAAGCGAACGCAAGTTGGAATAAGAAGAAGACCGAGTTTGATAAGCTTGAACCTTCCGTTTCGCCACCTGCATAGAAGAAATCGGTTAATCCAACGAATGCGTTCCCTTCACCAAAAATCAACCCATATCCTAATGCCCAAAAGACAATCGACCCGATGCTGAAAGTTAAAATGGTTTTCCCTGCAATATGCCCTGCGTTTTTCATTCTTGTAGATCCAGTCTCGAGAAGAATAAATCCACCAATCATCAAAATGACAAGTACTGCAGCTATCATCACCCAAACACTGTTCAACAAATACATTGTATCCATTACCTTTCCCCTTTCCTGTTGTGAAGTTAATTTGATTTTCACACGGACGGAGATTTCTTACCACAATTATGTAAGTTTATCTCACATACATTTTGTGGAAGGGGATGGATTAATCGTTTTGAACACCGAATCTTGCGTTGATTTGGCCTTTTAACATACGTTTTCGAATATCTTTTGGATCTTCTATCTTTTTCTCGCGGATCATTTCTTGGCGGATTTCATACGTTTGGAGTCCATCTTCACGTTTGTCGGCAATTTCCATGAGAAGCTCTACATCTGAAAAGGAATATTTACGACTTCCTCGTTTTGTGCGGGCGGGGAAAATAAGCTTTCGTTCTTCGTAGTACCGAATTTGACGTTCGGATAATCCGGTTAATTCACTAACAGTGCCGATGGTAATGACTTTCTTGTCTTTATAAGATTCCTCACTCAAAGCACTCACCTCGAATTTGTTTTTACTAATTATATTATTTTTTTGTTATTAATTACATATTGTGTTATAAAATCTTACATATATTATCCTTGATTTTCTTACTTAGTCAATGGATTAATTGACAATTTTTTTACAGATTTATACGAGATTGATACTGTCTCTTAAAGTATATTATAATGGTTAGGAGTTTTTGGGATGTTAATGGTTTAGTTTGATAAATATAAGAATAATTTAAGCAATATGATTATAACAACAGGAGGGAATTGGATGATATTAATTGTAGGTGGAGCTGGCTACATTGGAAGTCACACTTGTGTTCAGTTATTGAACGCAGGACACGAGATCGTAGTTGTTGACTCCCTATCTAATAGTAAGTATGAATCCATTAAACGAATTAAAGAAATTACTGGTAAAGAATTTAAGTTCTATCAGATAGATTTGTTAAATAAAAATGAGCTTGAATTGGTATTTAAAGAAAATAAATTTGATGCGGTAGTACATTTTGCGGGTTATAAGGCAGTAGGAGAGTCAGTTGAAAAGCCTCTAAAATATTATCAAAATAATATTACAGGTACGATTCATTTATGTGAATTAATGTCTGAATATAATGTGAAAAAGATGGTTTTTAGTTCATCTGCTACAGTTTATGGAATACCTAAACAAGTTCCAATTGTGGAAACTGCACCACTTCAGGCTACAAATCCATATGGTAGAACTAAGCTAATGATTGAAGAAATTTTACAAGATCTCTATGTTTCGGATAGTGATTGGAGTATAGCTATATTACGATATTTTAACCCTATTGGAGCACATATTAGTGGGAAAATTGGAGAAGATCCTAACGGAATACCGAATAATTTAATGCCATTTATTACTCAAGTAGGTGTTGGAAAGTTAGAGAAGCTGAAGGTCTTTGGAAATGACTATCCAACAGTTGATGGTACTGGAGTAAGGGACTACATTCATGTTGAGGATTTAGCAAATGGACATTTAAAAGCATTGGAAAAAATCTTAGCCTCTACAGGATTAGATGCTTATAATTTAGGGACAGGCAGTGGATATAGTGTTCTTGAGCTAGTCAATGCCTTTGAGAAAGTTACTGGAATTAAAATTCCTTATGAAGTTGTAGATCGTCGCCCTGGTGATGTTGCGGTTTGTTATGCCGACCCGACTAAAGCAGAAAAAGAACTAGGATGGAAAGCAGAACTTGGAATTGAGAGAATGTGTGAGGACTCTTGGAGATGGCAATCGTTAAATCCAAATGGCTACGAAGTAAATGAACTAGTTACAAATACAAAAACTAAACAATAATATTTAAGAACGTTCCTAGAATAAATCTAGGAACGTTCTTTTTGGTTATTTATATACGTCCAACCATCTTCTTGATAGATTTTCTTTTCTTTCATAAGACGGCCGAGTGCTCGTTTAAAAGCTGCTTTACTCATGTTAAAGCGCGTTTGGATATCGTATGGGTCACTTTTGTCGCTGTACGGCATTGCGCCATTGCGGCTTAACATAAATTGATAGATGCGATCGGCATCTTTGTCAATTGCTTCATGTTTACGTGGTAGTAGGGAGACGTTGACGCTTCCGTCTTCTTTCACGCCGATAATTCGACCTTCCACGATTTCTCCGAGTCGTGGCTCACGTTTTCGCTCTGATTCATGGATAAATCCACGGTATCCAACGTCTGAAAGGATGAAGCTTCCGACTTTCAATAAACGATACACTCTTCCTCGAATGTTTTGGTTAAAAGAAGATTTCGGTGCTTCTACGGCCATACCCATAATAATATCTTCCGTCGCTAGCTTTGCTAGTAGGCGTCCGCGTTTGTCTACCTTTAAAGAGCAGTAGAGCTGGTCACCTTTCTCCGGCCAAAGAGAAGGGATTGCTGGGAGATCGTCTACTGATAATAACAAATCTTTAGAAAGTCCGATATCTAGAAAGACGCCTAAATTGGGTACAGCATGGACAACTTCCACCCAGTCGTATGTTTCGGTTGTGATTTTAGGGGTTTTCATTGTTGCGCAAAGGCGGTCTTCGCTATCGTGATGGAGAAAAACTTCTACCTGGTCTCCAACCTTCACCTTGCTTTTTATCTCCGATTCATGTAGCAATACATCTTCATATCCATTCGTTAAAAAATACCCATAAGGTACTTCAGATTTTACTTGTAAAGTTGCCATTTCACCTGGCAGTAATCGATTCATGTTTAGATCTTCCTTTTTAAATTAGTGTCGAAGTTAATTGTACTATAGCTCTTGAGGAAGACAAAGAAAAATATTGAGCAATGGATAAGTTCTTAGTGTTCACTTACACCTTTTGCACAATCATCGCTAAAAAGTGCAACCATTATAG
Organism: Bacillus kexueae; assembly: GCF_022809095.1. Classification (GTDB taxonomy): domain Bacteria; phylum Bacillota; class Bacilli; order Bacillales; family Aeribacillaceae; genus Bacillus_BZ; species Bacillus_BZ kexueae. Next base: position 34,039 of record NZ_JALAZE010000010.1, on the reverse strand, counting down.
TTTCTTTTCATCCTCTTCTTGGTGAAGCCAAGCTTGACTCTGTTCATCTGCTTGCTTCGCAGCTTTGAAAATACTTAAGTAAAATAGTACAAGAATCGCCCAAACACCAATGACAAAACCCCAAATCATGATATGCTCAACTCCTAACCATTTTTTAATCATTTTATACAGAATAAACAGTAGCCATACGCGAAGACTTAGAAAATAAAGGAAAGTTACGTTATACTTAAAAAAGAACGATTGTTAAAAATTGAGAAAAAAATATAGAAGAAAATAAAAAAGTAATAGAAAGGAAGAGACAATGCTTTTATCTAGCATTCATCACGTAGCGATCATTTGCTCAAACTATGAAAAGTCTAAACAGTTTTATGTAGATATTTTAGGGTTGGAGGTGATTCATGAAGAATATCGAAAGGAGCGAGACTCATATAAACTCGATTTACGCATTGGAGATCATAGTCAGCTTGAGTTGTTTTCATTTCCTAATCCGCCAAAAAGGCCAAGCTATCCGGAAGCTTGTGGGTTAAGGCATCTTGCTTTTCGTGTGGACGATATTCAACAAGTGTGTCAAAAATTAACCGAACACGGAATAGAGGTGGAATCAATTCGGGTTGATCCGATAACGAATAAGCGATACACCTTTTTTCAAGATCCCGATGGGTTACCGCTTGAATTATACGAAGAGTAATTTTTTACCAAAATGTAATGAAGAATTGTTCAGTTGTTGAATACATTATAGTAAAATACAGTTTTCACGCAGTTTGACACAAAGCTGCGTGTAACGAAATTGAGGTGCTTATGGACAAATTAAAAGTTATGACCGTTTTCGGTACGCGGCCTGAAGCCATTAAAATGGCACCCCTAGTTAAGGAGCTCGAAAAACATCCACATGACATTCAATCGATTGTTACCGTAACCGCCCAACACCGCGAAATGCTTGACCAAGTTCTGTCCATTTTCAACATCCAACCGAACTACGACTTAAACATTATGAAAAATCGTCAAACCCTTACAGACATTACGACGAGAGCGCTTGAAGGTTTGCAAGCTGTCATCGAACAAGAGCATCCTGACCTCGTTTTAGTTCATGGTGACACAACGACGACATTTGTCGCAAGTTTAGCGGCTTTTTATCAAAAGGTAAAAATTGGCCACGTTGAAGCAGGCTTGCGGACGTATGATAAATACTCACCATATCCAGAAGAAATGAACCGTCAACTAACAGGTGCGTTAGCTGATCTACATTTTGCCCCGACAATCAAAGCTTACAATCATTTAGTGGCTGAAAATAAAAAGAGTGATGCAATATTCGTTACAGGAAATACCGCGATTGATGCGCTAAAAACGACGGTTTTTTCTGGTTACCAACATCAAGTCCTCCAACACATTCAACAAGATCGCCTCCTTTTAGTGACTGCTCATCGAAGAGAGAATTTAGGTAAACCGATGGAACAAATTTTCCGCGCCATTAGACGAATTGTCAACGACCATCCTGATGTTCAAGTTGTTTTCCCTGTCCATTTGAATCCGTCTATACAAAATCTCTCAAAGGATATTTTAGGTGGAGAGAAGCGTATTCATTTAATTCCTCCATTACACGTTTTAGATTTTCATAATTTTGCAGCGAAAGCCCATTTGATTTTAACAGATTCAGGGGGAGTCCAAGAAGAAGCCCCATCGCTTGGCGTTCCAGTACTTGTTTTAAGAGAAACGACGGAGCGACCTGAAGGAATAGATGCGGGTACGTTAAAGCTTGTTGGAACGAGCGAAGATGTCATCTATGAAGAAACATCGAAGCTTTTAGTAGATGACAAACTCCATCAATCGATGGCGAAAGCGAAAAATCCATACGGAGATGGAAAAGCATCAGAACGGATTGTGAAAGCCATTTTATATTATTTTCAAAAAGAAAATACAAGACCAGATCCATACATGGTTAATGTGTAAATGTTCAATTTCAAGAACCGGTCCTTCCGATTTGGATGAGTGTGGTGTCATCTCCTTAAAAAATGATAGAAAAGAAGTTTGAAAGGTGATTGAAGCGGAAGGTGCGAGACTCCTGCGGGACTTTCGGGATAAGTGAGTCTCCGCAGGAGAAGTGGAGGAGGCTCACCGCACGCCCCGCAGAAAGCGAGCAACCTATAGCGGAGATCACCGAATACTTCAAAAAAATTCCCTCTTGAAACTTTTCGAAAAAGGATGTATGATTTCTGTAACCGGTTACATACACAAAAGGAGAAAGAAAACTATGGCAACGATGAGGGAAGTTGCAAAGCTTGCAGGAGTATCTGTTGCGACTGTATCTCGCGTTTTAAATCAAAATGGGTATGTCAATCAAGAGACGGAAAAACGCGTAAAAGAAGCCATTCAAACACTGAATTACAAACCAAATGAAGTGGCGCGATCCTTATATAAAAAATCATCCAGAACAATCGGACTTATCGTGCCAGATATTTCGAACCCGTTCTTCCCAGAACTCGTTCGTGCGGTGGAAGATGTCATGAACATTTATGACTACACTGTCATCTTATGTAATTCAGATGAAAAAGGCGATAAAGAAAAAGAATACATCGACATTTTAAAACAACGTTATGTCGATGGCATCATCTTAACAACGAACCAATTAACATCAGAAGAACTGTCAGATATTAATGTACCTGTCGTTGTGTTAGACCGTCCGCTCGATCACTCCTTTCCATCGGTTGTGGCAAACAACTATGAAGGAGCGAGGATGGCGACCAATTACTTATACAAACAAGGTTGCAGACGGATTGCTCATATTCAAGGGCCGTTACATGTTGTCAATGCTCTTGAAAGGTTCCGAGGTTATCAAGATGAAATGAAAAGCTTGGGACTGTGGGATGAAACATTAGTCTTCATTGGAAACTATCAAATGAGTGAAGCAAAGATAGCAACAATGGAAGCGTTAACAAACCAAAAGATTGACGGTATATTTGCCGGGAATGATGTCATGGCAGCCGGCGCATTAAAAGCAGCGCAGCAGCTTGGCCTTCGGGTGCCTGAAGACTTGGCGATTATCGGATACGACAATATTCCACTAGCAGAAATGACAACACCTGAACTAACGACGATATCGCAACCGATATATGACATGGGGGCCATTGCGGCTCGCTTGCTCGTTAAAAAAATCGAAGGAAAACCGATAGACCAAATACATCATGTCTTACCAGTGAAGCTTGTACGACGTGAGTCTACTCGATAGGAGTGATAAGTAGTGAAGAAGCCAGTGATTACAGTCGTTGGAAGTATCAATATGGATTTAGTCACGGTTGCCAAAAAAGCACCAGCACAAGGTGAAACGATCCTTGGAGAGCGGTTTCACCAAATTCCTGGTGGGAAAGGAGCCAATCAAGCTGTCGCATGTGCTCGGTTAGGAGCGGAAGTCCACATGATTGGAGCGGTCGGCGACGACTCATTCGGCTCCTTTTTAAAACAGCATTTAGAAAAAGAGGGCATACATGTAACAGATGTGAAACCGGTTACACATACAGAAACCGGAGTTGCGTCAATCACGATTAGTGAAGGAGACAACCGGATTATCGTCGTTCCTGGGGCTAATGCAAAATTAACCCCTGAAGATGTAGCAAAGAGTGAAGAAATTATAGCGAAAAGCGATATGTGCGTCATACAACTTGAAATTCCAATCGAAACAGTAGAAATGGCGGCAAAGCTTGCGAAAAAGCATGGTGTGAACGTGATTTTGAATCCAGCACCAGCCCAACCCCTTCCTTCTGCTTTAATACAAAGCGTGGATTGGCTAACCCCGAATGAACACGAGCGTCCAATCGTTCTTCAGCATGTTGAAGAGAAAGATGTTTTCGAAAAGCTCATCACGACAGAAGGTAAAAAGGGCGTAAAGATCATGAGAAACGGTACGCCAAAGCAAATTAAAGGCTTTACTGTTCCGGTCGTTGATACAACGGGAGCTGGAGATACCTTTAATGGAGCGCTATCAGTAGCCTTGAGTAAAGGAATGGAAATCGAAGACGCGTGTCGATTTGCAAACGCAGCCGCTGCGTTATCGGTTACGAAACTAGGGGCGCAAAGTGCGATGCCAACAGAAGAAGCAGTCTATGAATTTTTAAAAACAAAGGGTGAAGGAGAATGAAAAAAGCTGGCCTATTAAATCTTGATTTAAATACAGTACTTGCGTCACTTGGTCATACAGATACGATTGTGATTGCGGACTGTGGACTTCCGATACCAGATGATGTTCGCCGAGTTGATTTAGCTTTAATTAAAGGAGAACCGTCGTTTTTATCTGTATTAGATCGCGTGTTAGATGAGATGGTCGTGGAAAGATGTACTGTTGCACAAGAAGTGCGAGAAGCAAATCCAGTCATCGATAACGAGATTTGTAAGCGTTTTAATCACGATTCTATACAATACATCACACATGAAGAATTGAAACAGCAATTAAAAAATGCAAAGGCAGTCGTCCGAACGGGGGAAGCGACGCCATATGCCAACATTATTTTGCATGCGGGTGTGAATTTTTCCTAAAAAGGGGGGAGCTTCATGACACCATTTATTGAAATGAAGGGAATTAAAAAAGCATTTCATAAACATCAAGTTTTAACTGGGGTGGATTTTGAGGTGAAGCCCGGTGAAGTCCATGCGCTGATGGGGGAAAACGGTGCAGGGAAGTCGACGTTGATGAAAATTTTAACGGGCATTTATGAGCGGGATGCTGGCACCGTAACAGTGGGTGGAAAGGAAGTTCACTACAAAAGTCCAAAAGAAGCAGAAGCTGATGGCATTGCGGTGATTCATCAAGAACTCAATGTCATTCCAACTTTATCCGTTGCGGAAAATATCTTTCTCGGACGGGAGAAGACAGTATCGTTTACGGGCGTTATTCGAAAGAGAGAAATGGAAGAAGAAGCAAAGAAGTATTTAGAACAACTTGGCGTTTCCATTTCACCGAAAGAGTTAGTTGGGCAGCTATCAGTAGGAAAACAACAGATTATCGAGATTGCCAAAGCTTTATCGTTGAATGCAAAATGTCTGATTATGGACGAGCCGACGGCAGCCTTAACGGAGCGAGAAATTCAAATCTTGTTTGAAGTCATTCAATCCTTGAAGGAAAAAGGCGTTTCGATCGTTTACATTTCACACCGTATGGAAGAAATTTTTACAATTTGTGATCGCATTTCGATTTTACGAGATGGACAATTTATCGGGACAAAACGAATTCCGGACACGAACTTTGACGAGGTCGTTCAAATGATGGTAGGACGTGAAATTGGGGAGCGATATCCCGAAAGAGATACGTCTATCGGAACTGAGCGACTTCGAGTGGAAGGCTTAACACTTCCAGGTGTGTGTGAAGATGTATCGTTTTCCGTCCGTTCAGGTGAAATTCTTGCGTAGCTGGTTTGATGGGCGCAGGACGATCCGAAATTATGGAAATGATTTTTGGGGCCCGTAAAAAGAAAAAAGGGGACATCTATATTAATGAAAAGCGTGTGACCATTTCTTCCCCACAACAAGCTATCGCACATGGTTTGGCGTTTATTACAGAAGACAGGAAACAAAAAGGTCTTGTTCTTCAAATGAGCGTCCGAGAAAACTTAACACTACCGACCATGAAAAAAGTGTCACGGGCAGGGGTGTTTCAGTCACAAAAAGAGCAAGCAATGGTGAAGGATTTAATCGAGCGACTGAGAATCAAAACTTCAAGCCCAGAGCTTGAAGTGAAATCGTTAAGCGGTGGAAACCAACAGAAAGTGGTCATTGGAAAATGGCTAGGAACATCTCCTTCGATTTTAATTTTAGATGAGCCGACAAGAGGAGTTGATGTCGGAGCGAAAAAAGAAATTTATGAAATTATGAATGAGCTAACCAGAAACGGTGTTGCCATTATCATGATTTCATCCGAGCTACCGGAAGTACTCGGGATGAGCGACCGGATTATGGTCATTTGCGAAGGAAAAGTGACAGCCATTTTTGATAACCATGATGAAGTAGACCAAGAAATGATTATGACAGCTGCAACAGGAGGGGAGAACTCATGAAGCGAGCAATTGAATTTGATGTAAAGAAGCTGGGCCCACTCATTGGATTTATTTTATTATGCATTGTGCTTTCTTTTTTAAGCGATAACTTTTTAACAGTGAACAACTGGTTAAACATTTTACGTCAAGTATCCATAAATTCCTTGATTGCCTTTGGAATGACCTTCGTTATTTTAACAGGAGGAATTGATTTATCGGTCGGTTCGGTCCTCGCATTTTCGAGTGCATTGACGGCTGGTATGATGGCAAGCGGTATGGATGGCATGATGGCGATGATGATTGGTTTAATGGCCGGTGTGTTAATGGGAGCATTAAACGGAGTCATCATTACTAAGGGAAAAGTTGCTCCTTTTATCGCAACGTTAGCGACGATGACCATTTTTCGCGGCGCGACGTTAGTTTATACAGAGGGTCGTCCCATTACAGGATTCTCTGACCAAATCGCGTTTCAAATGATTGGTCGCGGTTACTTCTTTGGAATTCCAGTTCCTGTTGTGCTGATGATCGTTATCTTTTTCATTTTGATGTTCGTTCTTCGTAAAACGACGTTCGGACGCCACACATATGCGATTGGTGGAAATGAAGAGGCGAGTCGACTAACAGGGCTTCACGTTGACCGCTTGAAAATTTGGGTATACGCCTTAACGGGTGGGTTATCCGCTTTAGCAGGTATCATCTTAACATCACGTTTAAACTCTGCTCAACCGACTGCGGGTACAGCGTATGAGCTAGATGCTATCGCTGCGGTTGTTCTTGGAGGGACCAGTCTTTCAGGAGGTAGAGGATGGATTTTTGGAACGTTTGTTGGGGCCTTAATTATTGGCGTATTAAATAACGGATTGAATCTATTAAATGTTTCATCGTTCTATCAACAAGTCATCAAAGGTGGGGTTATCCTTCTTGCGGTTATTTTAGATCGCCGTAAAGAAGCTTAACATAATAACAAAACATTTAAAGGAGAGGGAGAACATGAAGAAAAAGTTAAGTATTATTGCTTCTTTATTTATGGCTATTTTACTGCTCGTTGGATGTTCATTAGAAAACGGAGCAGACAACAAAGAAACAGATTCATCAAACGACGATGGTGAAATGAAAGTGGGTTTATCCATTTCAACGTTAAATAATCCATTCTTTGTGACATTGAAAGAAGGAGCTGAACAAGCAGGGGAAAAAGAAGGGGTAGAATTAATTGTAGTTGACGCACAAAACGATTCAGCAAAACAAATTAATGATATTGAAGACCTTATTCAACAAAATGTGGATGTCATTCTTGTGAACCCGACGGATTCAAGTGCGATCACAGCAGCGATTGAATCGGCAAACCAAGCCAATATTCCAGTGATTACAGTTGACCGTAGTGCAGAAGGTGGCGAAGTCGTTTCACACATTGCATCGGATAACGTGGAAGGTGGAAAAATGGCTGGTGAATACTTAGTTGAGCTATTACCTGAAGGTGGAAACATTGTCGAGTTAGAAGGAATTCCAGGATCTTCAGCAGCACGTGAACGTGGGGAAGGTTTCCACGAAGTCATCGACAACGTTGAAAACATCGAAGTTGTGTCGAAGCAAGCAGCTGATTTTGACCGTGCAAAAGGTTTAATGGTGATGGAAAACATTTTACAAGGACAATCCGATATTAAAGCTGTATTTGCTCATAACGACGAAATGGCGCTCGGTGCCTTAGAAGCTTTACAAGCGCAAGGTATGAATGATGTGATTGTAATTGGATTTGACGCAACAGACGATGCGGTAAAAGCAGTAGAAGCGAAAGAGATGGCAGCAACGGTTGCACAAAAGCCTGCATTAATCGGTGAAACGGCTGTAATGTCCGCGTTAAAATTAATGAATGGCGAAACAACGGAAGAATTTATTCCAGTTGAATTGGAACTAGTAAAATAATAGAAAGAAGGGGCTGTCCAAACGTACAGCCCCCTTCTTTTTGAGTTGTTACAGAAAGTTTACGTTCAATAAAGTGTTAAAGTATTCTCTTTACCGTTTTTTTTGGTGTCTAGCTCCAAGCGCCATCAGCTCGGGTCGCTTCGGCCCTGCTGTGGCGACGGAAGCCTCCTCGCAGGTCCTAAAGCGCCCTTCGCCTAAGGACTTGCGCTTTGCACCTTTCTTAATTTCATTTCAGTGCATTTCATGGGTGGACGCTTCGTACGCCGCTATGCAAGCGTCTCCGCTTTTCGGTTTTGTCTAGTTTCGGCTCCTAGCGTCTAGCGAACTGGCGATAAGTCGATATTTGCTCGATTTCCTCGCAGTATCTCCTATATCTCAGTGCGGGAGAGTCTCCCGTTCGTACGCCGCTATGCAATCGCCTCCACTTTTCTTGTATCCATGGTTGTAAAAATGGAAGAAATAGCTTCTTTATATAGTATAAGGAATTCGGCTCATTGGAAAATTATCACTGTCATTGTAAAATGAAATTGTGGCCCGATTGGTGAGCCTTCTTTTTTTACACTCAAAACAGAACATACGTTCGTTAATTGGGAGGGATTTGTATGGAACGAAACCATTGGATATACGAATTGAAGACGAAGTGGAAAGATGATCGACTCCTCCAATCATTTCTGAATAAATATGACCGGTTGTATAAAAAGGCGTTAGAGCATCCAGTTCCGACGACGTTGAAAAAACTAGACGAGGCATTTCAGCCCTTTTTCTTCTACATTCGGTTTATGGCTTACGTATCCAAAAGCATCTATTTCTATGTGAAAAACGAAATGAAAAAACGTTACAAATATGAGCAATTCCACGTATTGATGTTAGACAAGCCGTTAGGGGACGAATGCGGCCGAACGTTTAAAGAGCAGCTTTCCACAAATGAAGACATTTTGTCGTTTTTAGAGAGGGATGACCGGCTCGAACAACATGTTACAAGTACTCAACTTTACGGAATGGTCAAGAAGCTGACCGAGACAGAAAAAACGATTCTAACTCTATCCATTTTCCATCAACAATCAGATGTCACCATTGCCAATTGCCTTGATAAAAGTCAGCAATCAGTCTCCAAAACAAAGCACAGGGCTTTTCAGAAATTACGGTATGGACAAGGAGGTGAAGTACTTGGGTGATTTGGTAATGACCGAGTGGATGCAGATGGTGAACCAATTCGGCTTCCCGCTCATACTCTCTATTTACTTGTTGCTACGCTATGAGAAAAAAATAGAGCGAATCGAAAAAGTGATGGACCGATTGGAAGATGAATGGAAGGAAGTGAAATGATTGCAGGACACCTTGTATGAAATGGTGAAAAAGGCTCAAAACGGTGATCAGAAAACGTTAGAGCACCTACTTCGATTAGTCGAACCGAAAGTAACATATGCTGCGTCAAAGGTTCCGGTTCAGGAACGAGAAGATGTGAAACAAGAGCTATTTCTCCATTTAATGGAGATGATTCAGCGCTATGACACGGAAAAAGTTCCGACATTATCGGAGTATATAGAAATGAAAAAACAAAGGACAAAAGACAATTGTTGATAATGAAAATGCCCAAGAATGTTGTGTTGAGCACATTCTTGGGCTGATCTTTAAGCAGCTGACTCGATTTTTGATTCATTGTTTCGAATGGCAAAGATAAAAATTGGGGCCAAAGTTCCGCCTGTTAACACGGTGAAAATTGTCATTAGCGCTGCTTTGTTCGAATACTTTTCATAAATCCAGTGGAATAAAACGAACATGTAAATGCCGACGCCGATTGGAATAATCCACCCGATAATTGGAATAATCGAAGCGAAAGAAGACAAAATGGTTAATCCAAGCACAATCCATCCACTATTTTCGCCTTGTTTGTGGGAAACAAGTTTTCCTAAAATGTAAGATTGGGCAATTGGAATCCAAGCAAGCCATGGATTTTCAATGTTCTCTCGTTTGGCCATCTTCATCAGACCGATGGCTAAAAATACATAAACGACAATAAAGACAGCAAGAAAAAGTAATAAAAACGTCGCGAAAAAGGCAAGTAACTCAAGTTCTCCATTATATGTTGATTCATACATTTTGTTCCACCTCCTTTACCCAGTATATTATACACGATTACAGAAACATGCATATAGATTAAATGGATATATCTTGTATTAACTGAATACATATGGTAAAGTAAAAAACGATTGACCGAATGAGTAATTCGGTCATGTTTTTGATATAAAATGACCAAATGAACAAAATGGTCAATAATTGATAAAGGAGGCTTATTATGAATCAATCGCTAATCCGTGCGGAGCTTAAAGCAATTTTCACGAATCGTAAAATTCTCATTCCGATTATTGCTGTATTATTTATTCCGGTGCTGTATGCAGGGATGTTCTTATGGGCGTTTTGGGACCCGTACGAACGACTTAGTGATTTACCTGTTGCTATCGTCAATGAAGATGAAGGAGCAGAGTTTGAAGGAGAGGAGCTATTACTAGGGAACGAGTTAGTAGATGAGTTGAAAGAGTCAAAGGAATTTAACTTTCAGTTTGTTAGTCGAACCGAAGCGTATGAAGATTTAGAGAATCGAAACTACTACATGGTCGTAGAGATTCCAGAAGACTTCTCAGAAAATGCGACGACATTACTTGATGATGAGCCGAAAAAGCTCGAGTTAAAATATGTACCGAATGAAAGTTTCAACTTCTTATCTGCTCAAATTGGCGATACAGCGATGAAAGAAATAAAAGCGGAACTTCAGAAAAACGTTACGAAAACGTATGCGGAGGCTATTTTTGATCAAGTAGACGAAATGGCAGATGGACTAGGCGAAGCAAGTGACGGAGCAAAAGAGTTAAATGATGGAGCTCTAGAGCTTAAAGATGGGTCCAATGAGTTAAAAGAAAACTTAATGACATTAGCTAGCAAATCACTTGAATTTCAAGAAGGAGTCTTTTTAGTCGATGAAGGTTCTGGTGAGCTTGTCGCTGGAATTGAGTCGTTAAATGATGGTCTAGGTCAACTCGTTGCCGGACACGAACAATTACTAAATGGAGTTCAAGATGTAGCCGGTGGTACGAATGATTTAGCTGCCGGAATCTCAACGCTTCAAAGCGGTTTAACAACGGTAGATGAAAAAATGAATGAAATGTCAAGAGGCATGCAAGAGGCTGCTAACGGAGCTAGCCAATTATCCGAGGCAATGCCAACATTACAGGAGAAAACCAACTTACTAGCAAGCGGTGCAACCGATGTTGCAAACGGAATAGCAGCGCTTCAACAAGAGCTACTTGCTCAGGAAGAAAGCATGGCTATGCTTGTTGCATCTTTACAGCAAATGTTGCCGGAAGAACAGTTTAACCAAATTGTTGCCCAATTGCCAACTGATACCGAAAGCGCACAGTTGAAGCAAGGTCTTGAAGAGTTGAAAATGGGAAGCCTTCAAGTTGCTGAAGGAACGAAACAATTAAGTAGTACGGTTGAACAACAACTTACGCCTAATATTCAACAGTTATCGAGTGGTATGTCTCAATTAACAGAAGGACAAAAACAGTTAACGACTGGCGTTCATGAGCTTTCAGTTGGATCGACCGCTCTCCAAGATGGCGTAAGTCAACTGCAAGCGGGAGAAGCTGAACTCGTTGCTGGTTCTGCTACTTTCCAGCAGAAATTATCGGAAGCATATGCAGGGACAGAAGAACTTCTAACGGGTGGAAAAAGCTTAAATGATGGATTAAACCAATTAACTGATGGTTCCGTACAACTAAGCGATGGGGCTAACCAGTTAGCAAAAGGGTCCGTAACGTTAGCAGATGGAACCGAAAAGCTTACAGATGGAACGACTGAAATGTTTGAAAAGTTGTCAAAAGCTGCAGAAGAAGCAAATGAAGTCGATACATCCGATGCCACCTACGATATGATGGCCGAGCCTGTACAAGTTCAAAATGAAGGAATTCATAAAGTGCCGAACTACGGAACAGGATTTGCTCCATACTTTATGTCACTCGGATTATTCGTCGGAGCGTTAGTTTTATCCGTTGTCTTTCCATTTAGAGACACTGTCCAAATGCCAAAAAGCGGACTGCAATGGTTTTTCAGTAAGTTCGGTCTCCTCATAAGCTTTGGGATCATTCAATCGCTATTTGTGGATGCGATTTTACTAGTAGGACTAGGAATCGAGGTAGAAAGCATTCCACTCTTTATTTTAATGACGATCGCAACGAGTCTAGCATACATTGCCATTGTTCATATGCTCGTGACGATTCTCGATAATCCAGGTCGTTTCGTTGCGATTTTAATCTTAATTATTCAATTAACAGCAAGTGCGGGAACGTTCCCACTAGAGTTAATTCCAACAGCTTTACAAAACGTCAATGCTCTATTGCCAATGACGTATTCTATCTCCGCTTTAAAAGCAGTTATTTCAAGTGGAGACTACGCCTTCATGTGGCAAAATGCCATTGTGCTACTCGCGTTTACGATGATCCCAGCGATTATGACAGCCACATACTTATCGGTGAAATATAAAAAATCGTATGCCAATTATGCAACAGAGGAACTAGGGGCTTAATGCTCCTAGTTTCAGTATGCTGTCAAAGGCTCGCATTGTGCGTCACATGCGCTGCCTTAACTGACAAGTGTTTTCACCCAAGTCTCACTCTCGAACTAGAAGCTAAATGCTTCTAGTTTTTTATTGTTACAGAGTTTACGTTCAATAAAGAGTTAAAGTATTCTCTTTACCGTTTTTTGGTATCTAGCTCCAAGCGCCATCAGCTCGGGTCGCTTCGGTCCTGCTGTGGCGACGGAAGCCTCCTCGCAGGTCCTCCATAAGGACTTGCGCTTTTCTGTGAAAATAAAAATACCTATGAGCTGAATGATCGATCATGATGTAGATGGTAGAAAGGAAACCCCGGGGAGAATAAATTTTCATATCCGGGGTGCGAGTGTAAAATCATGTGTGTTTCTTAATTACCTTTGCTGAGAGCTAAAAGGAATTAAACGAACGTTTGATCAAAAGAAAATCATAACGTTATAAGATGGTTTTGCAGTTGACTAGATTAAACAAACGTTTAATTAGGCTCTTTTCTAAAGGATTGTTGCTTTATGTGTGTAAATATACATGGTTGAAAATGGTTTTTCCTCCTTTGTAATGAAGCGGAGGGCACTTGACTCCTGCGGGATACAGAGGAAAGGGCGAGACCCCACAGGCGCATGCCGAGGAGGCTCGACTTCCTCCCCGCGGAAAGCAAGTGTCCGTAGCGCAATGTCCAGAATTCATTTGAAAAATGTTTGAAAAAGCAACAATCTATACGAAAACAGCCTTTAATTAAAACACTTGTGTCCGGAAACCTATTCGTTCTTCCCACTGATTAACCACGTGAAAAAAGTATAGGCAACTATAAAAAGAAATGCTTGTATTAAATTCTCAATCCAATGATAGGAGTGATATCGAAAATAATCGAAGATTAAGTGAATAATAAACACAACGACGAATAAAACAAGATTACGGTAAGCAAATTTCATAGAAACCTTCCTTTGATACACTACTAGATTTTACCAAATAATACCACAAATTATAGGTGGTTTGTTAAACAAACGTTTAATTAAATTATGTCAAGACTCAGTTGGGCAGAAGAATTAAACAAACATTTAATTAACTATCCGATTAGAAGGTAAGTAGTAGAGAATGAGTTAAACAAACGTTCAATTAAATATGTCTATGAGTAAATTCAACGGACAAAAATAAAATTTAAACAAACGTTTAATTAAGATTTAAATGGATGATTTATCGTAAGAATAATCTTTAAACGAATGTTTGATTAATCAATTTATCGGAAGGGTAAAAGTAAGAAATGGGCGTTAAACAAACATTTGATCAACAGCTCTACTTAGAGAAAGTCTTTAAACAAACGTTTGATTAACAATCTTAAAGCCAACGTGAAGAAAGAATACGAGATAGGAAAAATTCAGTTAAAGTCATCTGGAAATAAGAATAATGTATGGTAACCAAGTTGTTTTGTTATTTCGTCCTCCGATGTAAGGTTGTTTTTCAAATACTTGAACGTCGTATGCTTTACTTGCCAGAAGCATAGCGGAAGCTAACCCTCCTTGACCTGCACCGATGATGCAAATGCGCTTCGTCCATGTAGAAGCCTCCTCTTGAATTCTTACATAATGGTTATTTCGGCAGTGGAATTATTTGTTTTCCTAAAAAATCAGTGCAAGGATATTAAAATTTCTCGTTAAAAGTGGTAGATTATAATAGCGTGCTTTTTTTATGAGATAGAGAAAGTTTAATCAATAGATAGAGGGTAGCGTCATCTCAAAAAGAAAGGTTGAGAAAGATGAATATTGGAAGAAATGATGCTTGTCCTTGTGGCAGTGGAAAGAAATATAAAAAATGTTGCGGACATCATTCCGTAATTTCTTTGAATGATTTAGTAGCGAAGGAAGTTGTGGACTTACAGAAGCAAATTACAAATTACGCTATTACGAATTACAAAGAGGAGATTGAGCAATTTTTAGACAATCGTTTAAAAAATGCTCACGTTCCAGAAGAGTTTATGGAAGCTTACAGCTTTCTAATGGTGAATTGGTACATTTCAACCAACAAGGAAAACGGAAAGGCGATCGTGGAACGATTCATTGATCAACGTCTTCACACGGTAAAGCGTCCACGTGTTCAAAGTATTTTAAAATCTTGGGTTGATGCCAAACCGGCGATTTTAAAAGTGAAGCAAAGTGAAAATAACCAGCTCCAAACAGAAGACTTATTTACGAACGAGCCTGTAACGGTTTTAACGTTCAATGAAGCGCGACATGTACCAACTGATAGTATCGTCATTGGAATTACAATTCCGTACGAAGATCAAGTAACGTTCTATACCTTATATCTAGATATTCCACCAACTTTTGCACCGACGTTCATTCAAACGATTGAAACGTGGATGGAGCAAAGTGGAACACAAAATCCTACTGAGTACATCATGAATAGCTACCCAGAAATCGTCAAATATGCTTTAGTAGGAGAAGAAGGCCCTTTACACCAAGATGAAATTGAATGGAGCACGGAAGCTCATAAAGAAATTGCGCAGTTAATGGAGGGAAAAGTAGCTGAAACCCTCGATCCGAAATTGGCAGTACCTGTCGGGATTTCTTTATGGTATGACTATTGCGAGAAAGAAAACCCTCGCCCACGTAACAAAGGTGTGTATGCCGGTGCGTTACACTTATTAATTGAAAAGTTAGTGTCACCAACGAACGTAAGTACGTATAAACAAATGGGTGAATTATACGACGCGAGTGCAAGTTCAATCTCTTCTCGCATGAAGCAAATGGAAGAAGTTCTAAAAGACTCTATCGAGAAATGGAATCAAAAGCTTGAAGACGTAAAGGAACCGGTTCATAACTAAAAAAAGTGGAGGCGACTGTCCAGCGTCGTACGAACGGGAGACTCTCCCGCACTGAGATAAAGGAGGTACAGCGAGTAAATCGAGCAGATATCGACTTATCGTCAGTTCGCTAGACGCTAGGAGCCGAAACTAGACAGACCTTTCGAAGGGTATGTTTTGCAAATCTTAACTAAAGAATATTCATAGCAAAGCGGAAGAAGTGTAAACAATTGTTTCTCTTCATCCGCTTTTTTATTTGCGAAGAGATGTGGTAGCAAATCAAGTATAAATGGGTTCTTGATATGCTTCTTTATTTGAATAGCAGCAGCCTAATAAAACGAGTACAGTGTCACTAAACTAATCATCACAAAGCTCATGAAGATCCAATACAAAATGGAAATAATCAAGATAACCCACCCTGTAGACTTCCTGTCCGTTTGGATAAAATAGATTCCTAATGTAATAAGGCCGAAAATGAAACCGAGTATGCCCCAAAGCCAAGGGTTTTTATTATACTTCGGAGCATCTAACACTAAATAAAGACAAATCGCAACGGAAAGAAGAAGACTAAGAAACTCCATATTCATACCTCCCTTCTCCTCATGTATATGCCAAGATGAATTTTTCAAAACTGAATATCTTCATTAATAATCAACCCATTCTGTCCATAAAATGAACTATCCCTCAAAAAAGGACGTGTTCAAAGGTGAGGAAAAGAAATTCAAAAATTCCGTTCGTATTGGTGGGGATCTTCATTTTAATTGGCCTTATTTTTACTACGTTGTTTCTTAGAGGAAATGCAGAAACCCCTATGATGCTAGTGGAACGTTTCTATTCGTTCGAACAGCAGGGGGATTTCGGTAGTTCATGGGATTTATTTCATGAAGAGATGAAGGGGAAATTTTCAAAAAATGCTTACGTAACAGAGCGTTCTCATATATACATGAGCCACTTTGGCGTTACGACCTATTCGTTTGAAATCGTTGCGGAAGAGAATGTGAAAGAATGGAGTATGTCGAAAGGTGGACCTACGTTTACCGATGTAACAAAGGTAACGGTAGAACTGCTATTTCATAGTAAATTTGGTGTATTTATGATAACACAAGACGTTTTTGTTGTAGAAGAAGGTGGGAAATTGAAGCTATTATGGGAATTCAAAGAGTAAAAAAGTTCTATTAGTTTACAAAAAATTAACAGAATTGTAAGTGATATTCCTTTATAATGAATTCGACACGTATATTACTTCTTCTACGGTTTTCGCCATTACGAAATTCTTTAAGCTAGTTGGGGGTGAAAACCCGCTGCATCCTTGTTTTTTACTTGTGTGATGAAAAAAGTGAGGAGGACGCGACGTTGAAGGTTAAGGACAAATATATCATTCATGCTGACAGCCTAGCGCTTTTACCATATTTCAATGAAGACGGCGATCTATTTACAATTGTTATTGAACGAAATCGTCATTTTCAAATTCGTAAGTCGCCAAAGAGAATTATATTGGATAATTGCCATTTTCATGGCTACACGTTAAAGGAAAAACTAGCAGCAGCCAGAGAAGTTCTTTTACAACAACATACACCGGTATGTATTTCAGCGTATTTTAAACTGTGCTTTTTTCCGTCTAAGTCGATCGAAGCGGAGGATTGCTATTGGTTTTCTCAACGAGGTGTCAAACAAATAACTCCTCATGAGCGTGGGTGTGTGATCGTTTTAGTCAATGGTAAGAAGATTCTTATCGAAAAGTCCCCAAAACAACTTGCTCAACTATTCAAAAACGCTACTGACTTACTCTATAGCTTCGGAACGTGGCAGGACAAGTTAGGGACAAGACCTTATATTGCCGAAGATCATTCATCCTATGAAGACACTAACGATAATTCTAAAGAGGATGATTCTGAATGGTAGAAGTACACATTATAAGAGGTATTGTAACTGTCGAGAACACTCGGCAGTTTTTTTGTTTCAATCATTCAACTAGACTATCAGGATAGAAGTCAAGAATTGTTCCATATTAAAAAATGAAAATTATGTATAAATTGTGTTAATCTTCATGAAGTCAATGGACAATATTTGCTAATTTTCGATATAATTTTTACGAGACACTTTAACATAGGTTCTTATAAACACATGTTTGTCGATTTCTCTATCATACTTTTAAATGAACCGAAATTAAGGGGGGGATAATGTGCAAAAATTGCTTGCTGCGCTGTGCTGTATAGCAATGGTTGGTGTAATCGTACTTGGCGAGTACTATTGGAACAACAACATTACGAACCATGCCGAGGCGAACAGTATAACGCAAAATGAAGAAGAACCATACGATGAAGCTGTGACACAGGAATCATATGATATTATTTATACATTACCTGTTGAATTACAAGACAAAGCAAAAGAAGCTATCCAAAATAACGAAACGTTGAAAGTCGTTATTTATGGTTCAGAGGATGTTGCATTAGAAGATGGTAGTTGGACGGATTTACTAGAAAATAAACTGTCCGAGGCATATGGAGATTTGTTTGACGTTCACGTTTTTAGTGAAGAAGAAAAAACGACCACAGATGTTGTACAAGAAGGACTATATGAAAAAGTAGTAGACCTTGCGCCTGATATTCTATTACTAGAAGCTTTCCTATTAAAAGATAATGGCATTGTTGGGGTAGATAATACAATTGCCAATATCGAAACAATCGTGGAAGAAGTAAGAGACGCTCAACCAGAAGTTACAGTATACTTCCTTCCATCATACCCAATCTTTACGGCTACTTATTATCCGAGGGATGTCGAAGCGTTTGAAAACTATGCCCATGAACAAAATGAACGTTTCCTAAACCATTGGGAAGCTTGGACAGAACAAGACGATGCCCTTTATCTTGAAGAAGAAAAAGATCGTCCAACAAAAGTCGGCCACCAAGTATGGGCGAAATACTTTATTGATTACTTTATCCAGGAGTAAGCAAAAAGGCACATTACAATTCGTGTAATGTGTCTTTTTGCTTATACCTTCAAACCTAATGATAACTGCTCTATTTCGACAAAATTTTTGAAAGCTTTCGGATATAATCGAACATTATATGTAGAAATTTTCCGGGAAATGTTCCATTTTGGCGTGATTTAGGAGGCGCATGTATGATTTTTTCCATCCGATTATTTAAAGGTCTGTTTCACCCATCCAAGTTTTTTGTCCATTTGAATAGATGTTCGAGTATAAAAGGGTTTTGGTGGCGATTTAGTATTATTCTTCTCATATATCTTACCTTAGGCTTGATTCAAGGATACATTGGGATGGGAACAGAAGAGTTAATGGAAGAATGGGGTTCGGTAGATAAAGAAATAATTGAGAGTGCGAAGATTATTATGGTGGCAGGAGTTGCTGCTAGTAATCTATTAAAGCCATTTTTTATGGTTATGATTTTTTCGTTAGCATTGATGATTTTTATAGATGATTTTTCTTATAAGAAAATAATGGTGGTTCAACTTTATTCTATAACCATCCTATTGGGCGAGAGAATTTTGTCGACGACTATATATTATGTTTGGGGGATACCATTTAGTTGGAATGTTTTTAGCATGTCCCCAATTCTACATATGTATGTTGAACATCCTTTACTCCTTGTTTTGGGAAGTAAACTAACCATTTTTCATGCATGGGCTATTTTTCATCAATATAAAGTATTTAAAGTAAGCGCAGAGCTTCAACGATGGAAAGTGATATCTTTTCTCGTTTTACTTTTTTTCTTCTTTCTATCAATGGATGCAATTTTTTCTTCGTTAGCTAAGGAGATAGACATTGTTCTGTAAGGAAGGGGTGGGGAGATGAAAACAAAAATAATACGAATACTTATCGCGATTGGCATGCTAGGATTACTGCTAGCAAATGTTTGGATTGTAAGTGATGAAGGTTTTATAACTAAGTCAGTCATGATAACAAGTGTTGTAAATCCTGAAAAGAAGGATTTGAAAAAGACGTTGGAGACAGATGGGGTTGTTGTTCCGTCATACACTTATTACATCCCGTTTAATAGACAAAAGGGTGACTCTTATACTCTAGTAGTACAAGAAGGAGATTTGGTTGAGGAAGAAGAACCTTTAATCGAATACCATAATGATAAGTTAGAGGGAGAAATCGAGTTTCTTGAAAAGCAAAAGGAGGAGCTTGAAACGACTTTGTCACAAGTGCAAGCAGAAATGTTAGAACTAGAATCTAACATTTCTGCTATTTCACTAGAAGAGGAACAAGAGCTAACTTACATACTTGAAAAACTAGATTTTCAAAACGCTTTAACCCAAAAAGTAATTGAAGAACAACAAGTAGCCAATCGATTACTAGACATCAATAAAAAGTTAGAAGAAAACTACCTTATAAAAGAGGACTTAGTGGTAAAAAGCAAAGGAAATGGAATAGTCACATTTGAAAATCAATTAGCAACGAACGATGGTGAACCCGTTTTAACCATAAAAGGCGTAGGTCCATTATGGGTGAAAGGTAGTTTAACAGAAAATAACATAACAAAAGTAGAAGAAGGGATGAAGACACAAGTGTCTGTAAAAGCTCTAAATGGACATTTGTTTGAAGGGGTATTAACAAAAATTGAGCGCACACCAGAAAAGATTGAAGGTGACAGTACATACTCCATATATGTAGAGCTGTTGGAAGAGAATGAGAAAATCTATGAAGGATTTCATTCAACATTGTCCATTTATCTTGAAGAGAAACAAGATGTGTTGGCTATCCCAATCTCCTCTGTACAAGAATCAGAAGATCAAGACATCGTATTTGTTTTAGAAAATGGAAGAATTAAAAAGCAACCTATTCAGTTAGGGCTTCAGGAATCAAAGTATGTTGAAGCGGCTCAAGGAATTACAAAAGAAGATACAATTGTTAAAATGCCGATAGATAAAATTGAGGAAGGTCAATACTATTACATGCCAATCAAGTTGAAATACATACAACCTGAATCATTCCAATCATTTAACCGTGAAGAAGTACTGCGATTATTTGTAAAAGGATTATTGAGTGAAACCTAATGAAAAAACCAGTAGAGGTGTCTCTCTACTGGTTACTAGCAGTGGTAGATGAAATTTCTAAATGTTCTTTTAAGCTATTAGATAGTGCAAGTCGCTCTTCTTCTGGAACGACATAATAATAAATACCATTAATCATCGTTCCGGAACCTTTTACTTGATGCTGAGTAACAGAGTTGATAGCGGCCTTATAGTTTTCTTGGATTTCCCACATTTCATCAAAAGTTAAATTGGTTTTAACATTGTCCTCTACAATTTTAAACATATCGCCGAACTTTGTGATGGATGAGATGCTTGCACCTTTTTCAATGACTCCTTGGATGATTTGTCTTTGGCGATCTTGGCGACCGAAGTCTCCTCTTGGGTCTTCATATCTCATGCGAGAATAGGCAAGGGCCTCTTCGCCGCTAAGGTTAATCGTTCCTTCTTCAAAGGTATACCCCGAGTATGTGAAAGTAAATTCGTTTTGAACAGTTACTCCACCTACAGCATCAACAATATCTTTGAAACTTTCCATGTTCACTTTAACAAAATAATCAACGGGAACATCTAAAAAGTTTTCGACAGTGTTTATAGCCATTTCCGTTCCGCCAAATGCGTAGGCGTGATTAATTTTGTCTTGAATTCCTTTTCCAACAATTTCTGTACGTGTATCTCGAGGGATACTTAACATTTCAATTGATTCCTGATTAGGGTTAATGGTCATAAGAATAAGTGAGTCGGATCGACCTTTATCCCCTTTTCTTTCATCGACGCCCATTAATAGAATTGAGATTGGGTCACGCTTCTCAAATACAACTTCTTCTTCACGTTTATCTGATTTATCTCGTCCAATGTCTTCTTGAATATTTTCGACAGTTGAAGTTGCTTGATACCATAAGTTTAATAAATATATACAAACAATAACAAAGATAATAATAAATATTGAAATTAATGGAACGAGAATATGTTTTCTTTTATTCATGAACGCTCATCCTTCTTTAGATTACTTGTGAAAGCTACTCTTCTAGATAATTTATATCGTATAGCTTCAGTGTACCATCATCTTCAACCCACTCAGAAACATAGATTAATTCCTTACCACTACTAAATCTGTATAGTTTATTATCAACTACGACATGAGAAGTACTAATTTCTTTGAAAGGAATACTCTTTAATTTGTGAAATTTATCTGTGGATAATGGAGAGTCTGATGTGAGAAGCGTTTTAAAAACATCCCAATCTAAACTCTGAGCATTATTTCTTATATATTGATCAGCTTCTAGAACATTTCTGAATTTTAACACATCGTTACCGCATCCAGAGATTAGAAACATCAGAAATACGACTTGAATAATTGCTGCTCGTTTCATTTCGTTCACCTCAGAGAGAGTTAATTAATTTTTCATATTCATAAACTGTTTTTTCTGTTGAGAATTCAAATGCCTTCTCTCTTAAGTCCGATTTAATATCCGAAGTTGTATTTGTTAATGCCTCTAGCATTGCGTTTGATAAAAATTTATAGTCACCTACAGGTGTCAAGGTTCCTAACTTGCCACCTTCTAAAATTTCTCGAGGTCCACTAGGACAATCTGTTGAGATAATTTTCTTTCTAAAAAATAGAGCCTCAATTAAAACAGTGGGTAAACCTTCTGTTTTTGATGAAAGAACAAACAAATCACACTTTTTCATATAATCATAAGGGTTTTCTTTAAAACCAGGGAGTTCTACATGCTTCTGTAAATTTAATTCTGTTATTAGCTTCTCTAGCTCTCTTCGCTGTGGACCTTCGCCAACAATAATTAATTTTGAAGGTACTTTTTCAACGACTGTTTTGAATGCCATAATTAGCGTTTTATAATCTTTTTCTTCAGAAAGCCTTCCAACAGAAACAATTAATTTTTCTTTTGATCCAACTTTTAAATCACTGGTGTTAGAGGCTTTTTCTATGAAATGGTTTGTAATAACCGGGTTATATATTACGTCAATCATACTCATGGGTATATTTGTTATTTTAGAAATGTCTTCGGCTACACCTTTAGAGACAGCAATAATAGCATCAGCTGTAGGATAAAACATTTTCATCAGCGTTGGTAATGGGTCTATTTTTTTTCTATGATACATACCATGACCCGATAAGATTAATTTTGTATTATGAAATGAAAGTTTGTTTGCTAGTGCAGCTACAATGTTAATATAATGCTTGGCAGAAATAAGGACGTCTACCTTTTCTTTATTCAGTGTATAAATTAATTTTGGAATACTACTAATTGCTCTTTTAACATTAAGTTCTATTATTTGGATATTAGAAGGGACTTGATCGAGAAAACCTCCGTTCTTTTTAAAACAAATAAATGAAACGGTATATCCCCTGGTACTTAATTCTGTAGCTAAGTTAATGAAAATTCTTTCAACCCCCCCTTCTTCAAAATTATTAAGTAAAAATGAAATGTGTTTTTTTGATTGGTCAATCACTTTATTCATTCCCTTTCAATTTTCGTAGCACTCGGTTGTTAACGATCTTTGGAAATCTTTTTAAGAATATAAAAATGGTTTGGGGTGATTTTATAAGTTCAATCATTCCACTTAAATACTCCCCATCTTTGATTGGTTGCATTATCATGTAGTATTTAAGAGCTTCCTTAATTCGCTTTCTTCTTATTAATAAAGCATCATGTACAGAGCTATAAGAAGGATCCTTCAACAAATCTTCAGTAGTTTCGAATGTTTGTTTATATAGTTTCAGTTGATTAGTTACTAAAGATCCTTCACGTGCTCTGTAATAATAGTAGGCTTCTGGAAGTAAAATGGCTTTCGCACCATTAGTTAAACAATCTAGGAAAAATAGGTAATCTTCTCCGTAACGTAGGTTCTCGTTAAATTTAATTTTTTTTGTATCAATAAATTCTTTCTTGAAAATTGGTTTTAAACCGATGTCTTTTATAATAAACTCTTCAGCATTAAAAGGTGTTGCTTTATGAATTAAAATATTTCCGTTTTTGAAAATGGTTCCCCAAGGGTCTGTATCATTATCATTAATTAATAATTGATCATCACATATCATGTCAGCATTGTAGCGTTTTGCTTCTTTATACATATTGGCTAAACGGTTTTTATCCCACCAATCATCACTATCTAAAAAAGCGATATATTCACCTTTTGCTAATTCAATTCCTTTATTTCTAGAGACAGAAGGGCCTGAATTTTTGTCATTCTTGTAAAAGGAAATTCTAGAATCTTGTTTAGCTAAGTTCATGACAATTTCTAAGGTTTTATCTGAAGAGCAATCATCAACCACAATAATTTCCAGATCATTCATTGTTTGATCGAGTACGGATTGTATACAAGAGACAATATATTTTTCAACATTGTAAGTAGGAATAATTACAGAAAATTTCATTAGAATCACTTTCCTTTAATAAATTTCGTCCGAATGAGTTTTAAAAGTTCTAAACGAAGTTGGCGATCAAGTACGATTGTTAAAAAAGTATATAACAGGACTAAAGTAAGACTATTAACTAAAGGGTGAAGATGTCCCTTTAAGATGAAGTTAATCAATACAACAACTATAAAAGAAAGACAGTTAATTAAAACTCCATTCAAAAATAGCATTAACCCCTTTTTGTAAACAATCATAAATCCAATAAGTAGAAGAATTTCTAGTGAAACTGCGGAGATTGCTCCCCCAATGCTTCCGAAATTTTTTCCTAAAAGAATATACAAAAATACGCCGATACATAAAGCGATTAACTGAATAAATGTTCTATAATGTTGCATCCCCCTAGTTGTGATGGCGTCAGCTAGAGGATAATTGATTGATTGTAGTATCACCATTAATGCAAGTATAAACAAAGTCGATGAAGCGCTTAACCATTCCTCTCCAAAAAGGAATTGAATCCACCATTCGGCATGAAATAAGAAAGGAATAGACATCGCAATTCCAAGAAAGGTCATTATCTTAATTTGTTTTTGACTTAATTTATAGTGCTCATCAATTTTGTTTGCATTAGCGTATTTAAAAAGGACTGGATAAAATGCGGCAGCGATTACTCCTGGAATTTGATAAAGGACCGCAGGGAGGCGATAAGCTGCAGCAAAATAACCCGCTTCTTCTAATCCTGCTACTCTTTCCAAAATTATTGGTCCAATTTGTGGTAGTAACATAATGGTAAAACCACTAATCGTAAATGTTCCAAGTCCATTAAGTAGTTTATTATCCCACCCTTTAAATATATTGATACTTTTCATCACGATAACTAAGCTTAATATTCCACCAATTACATTTGCTAGTCCATATACAGGTGCGATATATACTAGTGGCCATTTCAAGAACATTCCCAAAAGGAGAGAAGTGGCCGATAAAAGGCCAGAAACTGTTCTAATTATTGCGGTTAAGTGCATTCTCTCCGTTACTTGATAATAGGCTGCCCCTACCCCTTGAAGGGCTGCTCCGAAAATAGTTGGAATTAATACGATTAACAAAATATTCTTAATTGAACTATCATGGTAAATGATATGTATTATTCCTACTGAAATAAAAATTGTAAGTAATGATAACACTAATCTAATTCTAAAAAAACTACTCATTAAAACGGGCAATGAGCTTTTGGGTTTCGATCCTTCCCTAATTAAAGTATGTGTTAAACCAAGGTCAGTAAAATAAGCAGCGACAGATGCATATGCCAAAGCGACACTTAATATTCCATAGTCTTCAGCACCTAAATATCGTGCGATAAGTATGGTGGAAGCTGCTGTAAAAAATCTTACAAATACATTGCTTAAAAATAAATATATTGCATTACTTAGTATTGAATTTTTCTTCAATTAAGTGCACCAACCTAACTGTTTAATATAAAACTTGTAAATCAATAAAAAGCATACAATAAAATAGTTGGCAGGTAAATGGTAGGAAAGAATTTGAAATCGATATGTATTAATAATTTCAACTTTGATATAATATTATAGTTGAATTTTATGTGGTGAGGTTGATAATTTTGTTAAGTTTAATAATACCTACACTTGGTACAAGAGAAGAGGAATTACATAGATTACTTAAATCAATTGAAGGACAGTCTTATGATAATTACGAGTTAATAATTGTTTCACAAGATAATCACGAGGTAGTTGACGAGATTATTTCGGGAGTCCCGATAAAAGAAAAATGCAATCATGTTAGAATGAATAAAAAAGGGCTATCTATTGCCAGAAATGAAGGAATGAAGTATGTAAAAGGGGATATCGTTACATTCTCCGATGACGATTGCTGGTATCCTCCCGAAGCTTTTGCCAATATAGTGGAACGGATTAGGAGAGAAGATGCAGGAGCCATGTGCTTTCAAATTTTTGACCCATTATGTGAACAATATTACAAAGATTATGGGGATAGAGAAGAACAAATAGATAGTATCATGAGATTGTTTAATGTTTCGTCAATAGAGATTTTTATTAATCTGAATAAAATAGACAGAAAACATGTGTCTTTTGACGAAAGGTTTGGAGTAGGTGGGATTTATCCATCAGGTGAAGAAAATATTTTCCTAACTGATTTATTTAAAAAGGGCTACCAAATTAATTATGTACCTGAAATTGTTGTTTATCACAAAAAGAAAAGTCTAGCGCAAATCAAGATGAATGACAATCAGATAATTGGTAAAGGGGCTCTGTTCAGAAGAATATTCTCCCCTCCTGTTGCGCTAATTCTTACTATTGCCTTTGTATTGAAGAAGAATAGTGTAATTGAAAATCCGATAAAAGGGTTGTTTTATGCTTCGATAAAGTCTTTAAAATTCAAACCATAAACGATAATTAGGTGACAGTAGTATGATCAACTATATTCGAGAAAAGAATGTAAATATCTTTTATATTTTAATTTTAATTTTTTTTGCATTAATTCCGTATTCAGTATCAACCATGTATCAAAAAATACTGCCTGTTCCTACATCCGTAATGATTTCGATGATAGTTTCAGGTTCGGCAGTATTATTTATCTTGTTCAATAAAACAGCTGTAAAAAACATGGAATTTCATCATAAGGTATTGTTGTTTTTCTTTTATTTTCCTGTTTTGTCAGCGACATTTTCTTCGTTTTATAATTTGTCTTTGCTAAGCTCTGTAGAGTATGTGGAATATTTTAAAGGTTCTCTAACTTCTCGTGTTGTGAATTATAGTATCTTTTTCTTTATAGTGTATTTTATTATCCAAATTAGAAATACACTAACAGATAATCAGATTGGAGCCATTATTAAAACGTATGTGTGGTCCCTTTTAATAATGGTTATTGTGGGAATATGGCAGCTTTCTTATTTTTTATTTGATGTTCCTATGTTTAACTTGAACACGCGGTCTTATGTCCATAGTGTTTCTGATGACGTCCTTTTTAACTTTAGGCTAACATCATTTGCTGACGAACCTAGTTATTTAGTCCCCTTCATGTTGGATTTAATTATTTTAGGTTCATTAGTCTTTGCTAGTTTAAAGCGCTATTTGTTATTTGTGTTTGTTCCTGCTTTAACAGTTCTGTTGTTTTCATTTTCTGTAAGTGGCTACGCTAACTTAGCTTTAATTTTATTTGTATTCATTGCTTTAATTTTGTTATCCAAT
The DNA here is from genome assembly GCF_022809095.1 of Bacillus kexueae. Lineage (GTDB taxonomy): Bacteria > Bacillota > Bacilli > Bacillales > Aeribacillaceae > Bacillus_BZ > Bacillus_BZ kexueae. The sequence continues at coordinate 7,101 of NZ_JALAZE010000010.1, read as the reverse complement.
TTTAAATATAAAAGAAAGCTGCTTTTAGGATTGTTAGTTATAATGGGGATTGGAATGACCGTCGTGCTAATAAAAAGTGATGTATTTATCAAATTTGCTCAACCGGTAATTGGAAGGTTGGACACGATATTTGATATTGAACATCACAGTCGAATGTATATGTATGTCATGCCGTTTGTATGGATTTTTGATCATTCTATAATAAGTGCTGTTTTTGGATATGGGCCAGGCTCTTACGAATTTCTTTCATTAACTAAAATACTTCCTAATACAGCACCTGTATCTACAACTTCTAATAACATGTTCGTAGATTTGATTTTTGAACACGGAATATTTGGTTTTTTATTTTTGTTAATTTTTATAACCTACTACTTATTCTTTCTTTTTAAAAGAAGAAATATCAATAGGTACTTTTTTATAGCAAATATCCTCTTTATACATTTGGTCATCACTTCTCTCTATAGAGGGGATTTTGTTACACCGAGGTTCTGGGGGTTAATGATAATTTTAGTCCTCCTAGTAGAAATGGGAAACAGGTTGAAAGAGCATTAATCTTAGGAGAGGTATTATGCAAAAGATGGAAGAACATTTAGTGTCAATCATTACGCCAGTTTATAATGCAGAAAAATTTCTGGAGGAAACAATACTTTCTGTTCAAAATCAGACATATCAAAATTGGGAGTTGTTATTAGTAGATGATGTATCTACTGATAATAGTGTTGAAATAATTGAGAAGTATAGTAAGGAAGATTCCAGAATAAAGTTGATAAAACTAAAGGAGAATAGTGGAGCTGCAGTTGCTCGTAATACAGCAATAAAGGCGGCTGAAGGTAGGTTTGTTGCTTTTCTTGATAGTGACGATAAATGGCACAATGAAAAGCTTGAAAAACAAATTGAGTTCATGTTGCAAAACCAATATGCATTCACTTTTACAAACTACCGTATTATTACAGAGGATAGTTACGATACTGGGAAGGTCGTCAAGGTACCTAAAGAAATCGACTATGAAGGTTTATTAAAGAATACTATTATTGGTTGTTTAACGGTTGTTCTTGATAAAGAGAAAATAGGTCACTTTGAAATGGTTAATATTAGAACAAGACAAGACTTTGTACTTTGGTTAGATATACTCAAAAGAGGATATAAAGCATATGGTTTACAAGAAGAATTAGCATATTACCGGAAAGTTAAAGGTTCAATTTCTAGCAATAAACTGAAAGCGGCCAAAAGAAATTGGCAAGTGTATCGAGAAATTGAGAAAATATCATTTTTACGTTCTTTGTGGTATTTTATTATGTACGCAACTAATGCAATAAAAAAATCGTAGGAGTTGTTATTTATGAAAAAGGTAAAAAAAGCTGTAATTCCTGCTGCTGGCTTAGGTACAAGGTTTTTGCCCGCTACTAAAGCTCAACCAAAGGAAATGCTTCCAATTGTAGATAAACCAACAATACAATACATTATTGAAGAAGCAGTAGCTTCAGGAATTGAGGATATACTGATTGTAACTGGAAGAGGGAAAAGAGCAATCGAAGATCATTTTGACAGATCAATGGAATTGGAAGAATCTCTTCAAAATAAAGGGAAGTTACAGGAGTTAGATGAAATAAGACAGATTTCAGATATTGCAGATATTCATTATATCCGACAAAAAGAACCAAAGGGATTAGGACATGCCATATGGTGTGCTCGAAAGTTTATTGGTGATGATCCATTTGCAGTCATGCTCGGGGATGATATTGTTGTTTCCGAGAAGCCTTGTTTAGGTCAATTAATAAATAAATTTGAGCAGACAGGGTCTTCGGTCATTGGCGTTCAGTCGGTTAATAGTGAAGATGTTACTAAATACGGAATCATTGATTATGATAAATCGTATACCAATGATTCAAACTTTGTAAAAGTGACAGATTTAGTGGAAAAACCTTCAGTTGAGGAAGCGCCTTCTAATATGGCAATAATGGGTAGATATGTTTTAACACCTGACATCTTTGAGATTTTAACAAATTTAAAGCCTGGAAAAGGAAATGAAATACAACTCACAGATGCATTGAAAATTTTAAATAAAGAAAAAGAGATCTTCGCTTATCTATTTGATGGAAGAAGATATGATATAGGAAATAAGTATGGCTTTGTTCAGGCGACAGTAGAGATTGCTCTTCAAAGAGAGGATATTGGGGAGGATTTAAAGAACTGGTTAAGAACTCTAGTATAGTATGCAAAAGGAGACATAATAATGAAAGTAAGTGTGATTGGAACTGGATATGTAGGACTTGTATCTGGAACGTGTTTTAGTGAAATAGGTCACGAAGTGACTTGTGTTGACATAGACCAAGAAAAAATCAACAAGCTTACTATGGGTGAAATACCAATTTATGAACCAGGCCTTTCTGATTTAGTTAAAAAGAATGTAAAAAGTGGAAAACTATATTTCACTACAGATATTAAGTATGCAGTCACATCCGCTGAGATTATAATAATAGCAGTTGGTACCCCACCTTTACCGTCGGGAGAAGCTGATTTGTCTTATATTTTTAGTGCAGCAAAGTCCATTGGGGAAAATTTGAACGAATATAAAGTTATTGTTACGAAAAGTACAGTTCCTTTAGGAACTAACTTGAAGATAAAGGAAATAGTTAATGAAGCTTCTGGCGGGAAATATGATTTTGATATAGCATCAAACCCTGAATTTTTACGTGAGGGGTCTGCTGTATATGATACTTTAAATATGGAAAGAGCTGTTATAGGTACGGAAACTGAAAAAGCAGCTTTGATTTTAGAGGAGCTTCATAAAGGGTTTAATACGACAATAATTAAGACAGATGTATCTACGGCTGAGTTAATTAAGTACGCTGCAAATTCTTTCTTAGCTACTAAAATAAGCTTTATTAACGAAATGGCGAAGTTAGCAGAAAAATTTGGTGCTGATATAAATAAAATTGCTGAGGGGATGGGTACTGATAGTCGTATAGGTCCTCATTTCTTAAAAGCTGGCATTGGGTATGGTGGATCATGCTTCCCTAAAGATATTAGTGCACTTTTGGCAACGGGAATTAAAAACGGAATCGACCTACCTATATTAGAAGCGGTAACTAAGGTTAACGTACAACAAAGAAATATAATTATAAATAAGATTAACGAAGCATTTAACGGGGAATTAATTAATAAAAGAATAGCTATACTAGGTTTAGCCTTTAAGCCTAATACAGATGATATGAGGGAGTCTCCGGCTATAACAGTTATAAATGAACTGAAAAAGGCAAATGCAGACATTATCGCTTATGACCCTATAGCAATTCCAAATGCATGCAAAATCATCCCTGATTTAAATGCCTCGACAAATATTGATGATGTCTTGAATGGAGCAGATGGTGTTGTCATAATTACAGATTGGAAAGAAATCAAAGAAATTGATTTGGATAAGATGAAGACCTTATTAAAAAATCCTATTGTAATTGACGGACGAAATGTTTTCGACCCGAAACAAATGGAAAAGATGGGATTTTATTATGATTCAATTGGAAGACCAAAGATAACTACTATCATATAATATTCTTTAAAGTCTATCGTCTAAGTCTTCTAAAATAATTGTAAAGTATAGGCGGCGGGGTAAAATGAAAAAGATGTTGATAGTCTTTTCATTAATTTTGACCATTTTATATGGTTGCTCGGAAGAACATGATTTAACCGAAGGTTCTCAATTTGTGACAACTCCTACAAATATTTATGATATATATGAAATAGAACTCGGGTTGGGTATTAAGGATGTTAAAGATGTCTTAGGGGAAATTGAATTTAACGAAAAAGATTTGGTTGAATACAACGAAAATTTAATGCTTGGTTTTGATGAAGATAACAAATTGAATATAATTTCAACAAGCAGTCCAAAAATCCTTGTGAAAGATGAACTATCTGTTGGAAGCTCAAAAAATCAAATAATAGACTTGTACAAGGACTCGGACATTTATGAGTTTTCTGATGAAAATACTGATCTTTCTTGGATTTATCTGATTAGACAAAAATACAAGATTGTATTTGAAATCTACAATGATAAAATTGTTCGAATTACCGTTGGAACGACACCTTTAATTAACTTAATTAATCTTGAGAAAGACATAATACAAAAGAGTTTAGAAGACAGTGAAATATTGTCAGCTTCTAAATACCTTAGTTTTCTAATTGGAAAAGAAAAAAATAACAGACTTGTTTTAGATGATGAGTTTGTTTCTTATGCTAAATTTGGTCTTATTAAAAAGGTTCCAATCCCTATTGGGATGGATATTAATGAGGTATTGAAGAGGTATGGTGAGCCGAGTTTTATTTCTGAATATGAAAGTGAAAAATCATATTGGTACAGAAAGTTTAACGTTAATTTTATTGTAGATAGTACAGGTAAAATATCAGCGATTCAGGTTCCTATTCACTTAAAAGTAAATGATGTAATGAGCCACGTGGGAGATCCTGACGGTATTAAAAGCCTGGATGACGATAAAATTAGAAAATATCATTATGAATTGGGCGATTATCATATCGATTTTTATACAGAGCCTTTAAAAGAGGACACTTTTGCTTTCCTGTATTTATATAAGTAATATATAGAGCATTTGAATTCTTTAAAATTCAAATGCTCTTTTTATTGGGTCTAGGCATGTATGTAATAAAAAGAGGAATTTTCCGATATGTGATGGGATAAATAATAAGTAGCTTTACTAAGGGGTGTCCATAGTGACCTAAAATCTAAAAGATTTATACGAGGTTAGATTTGGTTGGGTGATGTCTCTAAAACAATAAAACATTCTTTCTGCCGAAGGTGAATGGTTAATTGGAAGAAAAGATTTCTTACCTATTCAGGTTAGCTAGATTACAACCGATTATTGTATTAAATTCTAGGCCAAATGCTAGAAGATACACTTTCGGTTGTTACATTCTTGGTTGTTAAAGTTGATACTTGGGTAAGAAATAACGAGTTAGCCATTGATCAACAGGTTTCGATTGGATATAACATATTTTAGTATAATAGTAAAAAATGTTACATAAAATTTAAATTTACATGTCGAAATTTATGATATGATACATTTGTAGAATAAAGTTATTTACATAAGAGGGGGGCTGGTTAGGATTTGTACCTCAAAAAACTGAATATTATTGCTTTCATAGTAACTCTCACAACCTTTGTATTAGGGAATGCAGATATTTCACTAGCAAATTCTAATCTTTACTTAGAAAAAAGTAGGAATGTCCACTATAACTGGGGATACGGTAGTCCATCCCCATCAATACCTAACGATAATTTCACTGCAATATTCGATCAGAGTGGTACTTATAATGCTGGTGACTACTTTGTTCAAACATTAGCTGATGATGGAGTGAAGGTAGAGGTTGATGGGAAGTGGCTTATAGATCGCTGGTCTCCATCTTCTGGAACAATAAATAGAGCATTGTGGTTAAATGTACAAGAAGGAACGCATACCGTGAAAACTCATTATTATGAAGGTTCGGGCCGTGCGGTTTTATTCTCAGATATCGTGCCATTTGACCATTGGATTGCCTATTATTATCCAAATAAGGATGTGAAAGGTCAACCAACGGCAGCAAAAGTTATTGCTCCTGAAGGCGAATTAAAGCGATTAAGAGAAGATCATGGGCGAAACAGCCCAGCGAACGGTGTTCCAGTGGATAATTTTTCAGCAAAATATACAACGGCGAAACGTTTAGAAGCTGGTGAATATATTATAAGAACTCGTGCCGATGATGGAATAAAAGTATATATAGATGGTCAACTAGTGTTAAATCGCTGGAGCCCAAGTGACTCATCGCGCGAAGATGCAGTGAAAGTAAAAGTTGAGGACCGTAGTAATGTGCCGGCAGCTGAAAAGAACGTTCACTGGATTGAAGTAGAATATTACGATGGCTTATATAATAGCAATATCGAATTCTCAATAGAACCATATAAAGTTGTCGATACTGGCTGGATTGGAGAGTTATATTCAAATACGAGCCTTTCGGGTGTACCAGTTATCTTAGGAGGAGAAAATGCTCTCGAACCGATTCAAAATCTAAATTTTGATTGGGGATGGGGAGCACCACATCCTTTAATTTCAAAAGATAATTTCACAGCACGGTTCTTAAGGGAAATTGATTTTGAGACTGGCTTCTATACTTTTGAAGTGAAAGTTGATGATGGAGTTCGACTTTGGGTTGATGATAAGCTTGTAATAGATTCATGGGGGCCAAACGATGGACAAACTCGTACCGGAAAGGTTTTGATTGATCAAGGCCGTCATCAAGTAAAGGTTGAAGTTCTTGAATTAACGCAACGATCAAAAATTTCCCTTAATTATTTTAGAGATGAAAACAAAAGTTATGTGAGAAAGGAACAAAGAGTGCATTATAACTGGGGGTACAATGCGCCTTCTTCAAGCATAACGCCAGATTATTTTACTGCAATATTCGATCAGAGTGGTACTTATAATGCTGGTGACTACTTTGTTCAAACATTAGCTGATGATGGAGTGAAGGTAGAGGTTGATGGGAAGTGGCTTATAGATCGCTGGTCTCCATCTTCTGGAACAATAAATAGAGCATTGTGGTTAAATGTACAAGAAGGAACGCATACCGTGAAAACTCATTATTATGAAGGTTCGGGCCGTGCGGTTTTATTCTCAGATATCGTGCCATTTGACCATTGGATTGCCTATTATTATCCAAATAAGGATGTGAAAGGTCAACCAACGGCAGCAAAAGTTATTGCTCCTGAAGGCGAATTAAAGCGATTAAGAGAAGATCATGGGCGAAACAGCCCAGCGAACGGTGTTCCAGTGGATAATTTTTCAGCAAAATATACAACGGCGAAACGTTTAGAAGCTGGTGAATATATTATAAGAACTCGTGCCGATGATGGAATAAAAGTATATATAGATGGTCAACTAGTGTTAAATCGCTGGAGCCCAAGTGACTCATCGCGCGAAGATGCAGTGAAAGTAAAAGTTGAGGACCGTAGTAATGTGCCGGCAGCTGAAAAGAACGTTCACTGGATTGAAGTAGAATATTACGATGGCTTATATAATAGCAATATCGAATTCTCAATAGAACCATATAAAGTTG